>JBCBZF010000265.1:0-7334 GCA_039815525.1 Bacteroidota bacterium
CGCCGGCCTCCGCCATCGCGCCGGCGATCTTGTGGACGAAGAGCGTGCCCGCGACGCCGCGCGCCTGCGCGAGGTCTGGCAGGGCTACGTCCAAAATGGTGCGATAACGATTTCTGATGCGCCGGGGCTTGGGTTTGAGATCAATGAAGCGGCGCTGGAAAAATTTACCCTCAAAGAAAACGTAAAAGATGATGTTCGGATATAAGCGACTTTACATAGATGGCCAACTGGTAGATGCTGGGGACGACAAAGGTTTTGATGTGATTTGTCCAGGAACTGAGGCTGTCGTTGCCCGCATTGCCTGGGCCGGTAAAGATGATACGGAAAAAGCGCTGCAAGCCGCAGCGAAAGGTTTTGATGATTGGTCTGCCTTGCCTGTTTCTGAAAGAGTGGAATGGATGCTGAAACTGCGGGATAAAATTCTTGAAAACCGCGATCTGTTGCGGAGCAGTATCATGCATGAGATGGGCAAAACCTGGGAGAATACGGATGAGGATCTGACCAGCATTGCCGATTCGCTGCAATACTATGCAGAGGAAATTACCAGAAGGGATGACATTGTCATTCCGGATAAAGAAGGAACCCATCAGCACCGACTGATCTCACAGCCTCTTGGTGTGGTGGTGGCGTTTCTGGCCTACAACTTCCCCCTCCTGAATCTGGGCTTTAAATTGGGCCCGGCCCTTGCGGCAGGCTGTAGCATCATTCTCAAACCATCTGAGTATTCTCCTTTGTCTGCTTACATCATTGGCGAACTCTGTCATGAAATTGATTTTCCGGCTGGTGTCATCAATGTGCTGTGTGGTGAGGTAGCGGAAGTCGGGATTCCATTGTGTGAAAGCACCATCCCGCGCCTGATCACCATGATTGGCTCCACGGAAACCGCCCAAAAACTGATCGCCCAGAGCAGCAAGACGTCCATCAAACGCTATAGCATGGAGTGTGGTGGAAACGCGCCTTTTATTGTCTTTGAGGATGCGGATGTGGAAAAAGCGATTGCCCTGGGAGGAGATTTGAAACTGGGGAATGCCGGCCAAACCTGTGTTTCCCCCAATCGCTACTTCATTCATGAAGCGGTGATTGACGCCTTTACCAAAGAATTGGTGGAGAGATTTCAGCAGACCAAAATCGGATTTGGGCAGGAAAATCAGCCTGATATGGGGCCGCTTGCCAATCAACAATCAGTTGATCGGATGGAGAAAATCATAGAGGAGGCAATCGGGCAGGGCGCAGAAATACAGTTTGGCGGAAAGGCATTGGAACAAAGCGGCTATTATTTCCAACCAAGCGTTCTCCGGCTGGATGATCCGCATGCTGCGATCCTGCAAAAAGAAATATTTGGGCCAATCGCCATGATTGTTCCCTTCAAAACAAAGGAAGAAGCCCTGCAATTGGCCAATGCCACCAATGTTGGCCTGGCTTCTTATGTCTATACCCGGGATGAACAAACCCAGGCTTTCTTCGCCGATAAGTTGGAATTCGGAGAGATTCAGCTGAATGGGGTAAAGTATGACATTTATCTCCCGCACGGCGGCATCAAAAACAGTGGCATCGGGGTGGATTGCTCACCTTATGCACTGGACGATTATCTGATCAGAAAAAGAGTCAGTCTGGCTTTGGGATAAGAGACAAAGATCTATGCAACCAATCCATCAGAAGGCGATGACGCCTGATATCATCAACAGTCTGGCGACCACTGGTGTCATTGCTGTGTTGGTCATTGAAAATGTGCGACACGCAGTGCCGGTGGCCGAGGCCTTGCTAAAAGGAGGGGTGCCAGCCATTGAGCTAACCCTCAGAACGCCAGCGGCACTTGAATCCGCCTATCAGATCAAGCGGACTTTCCCGGAAATGATCCTGGGATTTGGCACTGTCCTGACCACTGAACAGGTAAAAGCTGTAGCAGACGTGGGCGCTGACTTTGCAGTTGCGCCCGGATGTAATCCCCGGATCATTGAGGAAGCCATCCGGCAGGGTTTGTCATTCGCGCCGGGCGTGATGACCCCCAGTGAGATTGAAATTGCGGTGGAAGCGGGCTGTCGTTTGCTAAAATTCTTCCCTGCTGAAAGCAGCGGGGGCATGAAGCATCTGAAAAGCATGGCGGCGCCATACCGACACCTCGGCCTCAACTTCATTCCCCTGGGCGGGCTCAATCTGCAAAATGCCCATACCTATCTGGCTTCCCCCCTGGTTACTACCATCGGCGGATCCTGGTTGGCCAAAGCGGAGCTGATCCGGGCGGAAGACTGGGCGGGCATTACCCGCAATGCCAGACAGGTCAGGACTTTGATCAATGAGGTGAGAACCAAGAATTGTTGAATGTGCCGCCGGCACGCACAAGCAAAGAGAAAATGATTGTAACTTTTGGAGAAATCATGGGGCGATTGGCCGCACCGCAATTTTTACGACTGCGCCAAACCCGCCAACTGGATGTGACCTACGCGGGTGCGGAAGCCAGTGTGGCCGCCTCGATCTGCAATCTGGGCGGAAAAGCCCGATATGTTACCGCACTACCCCGGCATGCGCTGGCAGAGGCAACACTTGATTCGATCAGAGCCGTAGGCGTCGACACTTCCTATATTTTACGGACTGAAACCGGCCGGCTCGGACTTTATTTTCTGGAAACCGGTGCCAATCAGCGCCCCAGCAATGTGATTTACGATCGGGCCGATTCTGCGATTGCCATCACCCCGGCTGATGCCTATGACTGGGAAAGCCTCTTTGCCGATGCGGAATGGCTGCACCTGAGCGGTATTACCCCTGCTTTATCTGTCAACGCAGCCGAAGCGACCCTGACGGCCGCCCAAAAAGCAAAAAAAGCTGGTGCCAGGGTGTCGATTGATCTCAATTTCAGAGGCAAACTGTGGGCCTGGGACAGCAGCAAAGACAAGCGTGCCCTGGCACGGGAAGTCATGCAGACCATCCTGCCCTTTGTAGATGTGGTGATCGGCAATGAGGAAGATTGTCATGATGTGTTGGGAATAAAAGCGGGCAACACCGATGTGCATGCCGGATCATTGGATACCTCGCATTATCCCGAGGTAGCGCGTGAAGTGGTGGCGCAATTTCCCAATGTGGACAAAGTGGCCATCACCCTGCGGGAAAGTCTGTCAGCTACGCATAACAATTGGGGGGCCATGCTGTATGCGGCCAAAGAGGACCAGGCTTATTTTGCGCCGCTGGATGAAGCTGGCTTGTATCAAGCCTACCAAATTCGAAACATCGTGGATCGGGTTGGTGGAGGGGACTCTTTTGCGGGAGGCTTGATTTATGCGCTTACGACAACTGAGTTGGCATCGCCTGGGATTGCCGTACAATTTGCGGTTGCCGCTTCCTGTCTCAAACACTCGATCAAAGGAGACTTTAACTTTTCTACCCGCCCGGAAGTAGAGGCACTCATGGGAGGCGCCAAATCCGGTAGAGTGGTTCGCTAAAGATTGATCGTTCAGGAAGCTGAATCCAGAAGCTGCTGTTCCAGAGCCGGCCGTAATTTACGAGGGAGAATTCCTGCTGGCTAGATTGTGTAAACCGTATCCAAATCCATCTGCGCTCAGAGAGCCGGGTGGATTCTTGCTTTTACAGGAGAAAAAACTAAACAAAAACTAAACAAGCCCTACTTTCCACGAATAAATATGGATACTTTGTTTGAACAGGAGATACACAAAAACGGCTCGCAGGCCAATTTTTGAACGATTTAGGGACTACTTGATGCGACGGAGATCTAAACAGCTGCCATTTTTTACCTTAACATGCCTCTTTTGCGCTGGGATGTTGATAAATGCGGCCTTTGCTGAATCTTCTCCCACGCAGAAACCTGATATGTCTATTAATCAGGCCCGGACGTTACGCTTACAGAATCCCGACAGCTCTTTCTCTCTCCTGCGCCAGCATTATGAATATGCTGTCAGTATCCAGGATACACTTTCCGCGGTCCATGCTCTCATGGGGCTGGCGGCGAATCATGGCCATCAGGCCGATTATAAAGAATCCTATGACCACCTCTGGACAGCACTTTCTCTGGCCGATGCGGCTGGCCTGGATGCCAGCAAGGTCTATTTGTATCGTGCATTGGGACGTTACTATAGTTTTTACAAGCGCAAGGAAGATGCCCTGAAATTCCTCAAACGTTCGCTTCATCTGGCGAAACAGTTGGTTGCAAAAGGAGAGAAAGAACAGGCTTTCCTCACCCGGATGTATCATGCATTTTCTGCCACCTACCGTGAACTGAATGAACCCCATATGGGGCAGGTGTATCTGGACAGCAGCTTTCTGGTGTATGATCCAAACAAGAGTAGCATCCATCGTTCCTTTCTGGATTTTGAGCAGGCGGTTTTGTTTTACCAGAACCAACAATATCGAAAAGCGCTTGAGCTGCTAAACGAGATTCTTCCCTGGTACACAGAGAATGTACCTCCCTATCAGGTGCTGGTCTATCACTATCGTGGCAATGTGCATACTGCCCTGGGAAACTATGCGGAGAGTGAGCGGGATTATCGACAGGCACTGGCCATGTCAGAGCGTTATCACAGCCATATTGATTTTACGCCTCTGATCTATGAAAAATTATCGGAGCTGTATCACCTTCAGGGAAAGATGGACCTGGCCTATCAAAACCTCATCATTTCCCGAAAACTGGATCAACGCTTTTTCGATAGCAGAAGCGAAAACAACCGTCCATTGCTGGAAATTCAGGATGCTTTCCGGAAAGACCAGGAAGAGAAAGAACGCATGTTTCAGGAACAGAGACTGGTCAAACTGGAGCAGGAAGACCAAATCCTGCTGTTGCAACGAACACTTTTGATCGGTTCCCTTCTGTCCCTGATCGTGATCGGTGGTGTATTCTTCTATGCAATTCGGGCACGCCATCGGACAGAAAAAGAATTGATTGCGCGGAGACAGCGACTGGAGACACAAAAGAGCCGGGAACTGATCGAGTTAAAAAATAAAGAGTTGGCGGCATTTGCCCTCAAGCTCATTGAAAAGGACAGTTTTATCGAAAACCTCAAACATACCCTCACGGAAGGAAGAGGGGATATCAAACGACATGAAGTGGCGCAGATTGTCAAACACGAAGCCATCAATGATAAACGGAAATGGGAAGAATTTGAAGCCCGTTTTGTGGCGGTCAATGAGCGGTTTTATGACAAACTGACCCATCAATTTCCCAGTCTGACCCAGGGTGATCTCAAATTATGCGCTTTGTTAAAGTTGAATTTCTCCAGTAAAGAAATGGCAAAACTGCTGGGAATGTCGGTTGACAGTGTCCATACCACCCGCCACCGCTTACGCAAAAAACTCCATTTATCCAGAGGCACAAATCTAAAGGAATTCATCTCCCGGGTTTAGCCCCTGTATCATAACCATCATTCTCTTTGCCTGTATACGGACTACTAATCCAGTTGACCCATGAAATTGGTGTTAAAAACCCCCGATAAGCTCACACATGAGCGCTTAAACTTTTACCGGAAAGAAGTACCCTGTCTGGATTCTTCCTGGCATTATCATCCTCAATACGAATTGCTGTACATTTCTCAGAGTACCGGGATCCGTTTTGTGGGCGATTGTGTGTCCCACTTTTATCCCGGCGATCTGGTGTTGGTTGGCCCCAATTTGCCGCACCTCTGGCGCAATGATGCCTCCTACTATGAAAAAGGTGCCAATAAAGCGGTAGAAACGATTGTCCTGAAGTTTGCTCCGAATTTTATCGGAGAAGGGACCTTCGCCCTGCCTGAGTTTACAGAAATCAGACAATTGCTGGAAAAATCACGCTTTGGCATTTCATTTCGGGAAGCCATCAGCCGCAAACTGCACGAAGAACTGGTCTCAATCGTAGATCTGAGTCCCCTGGAGCAATCGATTCGCCTGCTCGACATTTTGCGAATCCTTGCCTTGACAGATCAAAAGGAAGTCCTTTCTTCGACAGATATGCGGCAGTTTACCCGGGAAAATTCACAACGGATCGACCTGGTCCTCAAGTTTATTTCGGATAACTATGACAATTATATCACCCTGAAGGACGTGGCGGAGATTGCCTGTATGACCACCAATTCCTTTTGTCGCTTCTTCAAACGAATGACCAATAAATCATTTACGCAGTTTCTGAATGAAGTCAGAATCCGCAATGCTTCCCGTTTATTGATCCAGGAAGATTACCCAATCTCAGATATCTGCTATATGGTCGGATATAAATCAATCTCAAATTTCAATCGTCAGTTTAAGCACATCATGGGAAGCACCCCCAACCATTACCGACAAGGGATTTGATGTGTCAATCTTCAGGATACGAATCATCTTCATATTCGTGATCAAGATGGGGACAAAGAAAGATGCCCCAAGCCATCAAAAACAGATCGGATAAATAGGGTAAGATAGTGCAGATACAGGGTAAAATCAGCCAATATGATCCCAGTAAAATATAGTCTTTTTGTAAGGTAGCAGACTGTAAAATAGCCATAAAAGGCTGACGGATAGCAGTTTGGAAAATCGGGATTCCCATTCCCCTTCGACGCTTCTGTCGAAATGAACAGGACTATTTTACCCTTAAAAAAACAACTACTTTATGAAACGATTACGAGGACAATTATTCGTGCTGTTGGTCTTGCTGAGCCCCCTGGGACTCCTGGCTCAACAGACCGTAACCGGGACCGTTTTGGCTTCGGATACAAAAGAACCATTAACGGGAGCCAGTGTTCGTGTGGAAGGGACAATCATCGGAAGTCTGACCGATGAAAAAGGTGTATTCTCTCTCAAAGTGGAGAATGAAAATGCGGTTCTGTTGGTTTCATATTTTGGCTATTCAAACCAAAAAGTCGAACTGGCTGGCAGGGATAATGTTGAGATTGGTCTGGAACCAGCTGACAATACCTTGAATGATGTTGTGGTGGTCGGATATACAACCCGGAAGAAGGGTGAAGTTACTGGTTCAGTGAGCACCATCAATTCGGAGGTGATTGAACGAACCACCAACAAAGACCTCGCAAAATCACTGGCCGGCCGGGTACCCGGTCTGATCATCAATGACCGGGGCGGATATCCGGGTTCGACCAATGATGTAACCTTGCTTATTCGGGGCCGATCCACGCTGGGCAACAATGCTCCCCTCATCCTGATTGATGGGATTCCAGCCGAGTCTTTTTCTCATTTGTCTCCCCAGGACATCGCTTCCTTATCCGTTTTGAAAGACGGGGCTGCGGCCATTTATGGCGCACGGGCCGCCAATGGTGTGATTCTCATCACCACCAAGCGAGGAAACTCTTTTAAACCGCAAATTAGCTTAACCAGTACCTATAATCTCTCTACTTTTTCATCCACGCCAAGATTCATGAGCTCCGAGC
>JBCBZF010001121.1:0-2323 GCA_039815525.1 Bacteroidota bacterium
GAGTCAATTGTGATACAATAGTCTCCCTGAAAACGCTTCATTTTTGTCCTTTTTGATCCAACCGCTGTCCTCTACTTTTATACCAGAGAACGAAAGAACCCCTGGACATTCTCAGACTGGTTAGAAGATTGGACACCTTTTGACCATTCGGTAACAAAAAATCGAAAGATTTTATCAAGGAGGTTGGTAAGGGGAGGAGTGGATTAAACTTCTCCCCCCCAATATCAAACAGAAAACCGAACGGGCTAAGCCTGTTGTTTATAAGTATTTGCGTATTATCTACACCCCAGCAAGGCTGCCACTCATGGCAGCCTTGTTTTGTGTTGCACTATGGATGAATCATGATCTTCTGGGCTTGCACCCCATCCCGGCCCACAATCTGAACGACATAGACACCCGGGCTGTAATTGGCAGTTGACCATTGGAAAAAAGCCGCATTGGTTTGGGGGCCCTCCATGATTTCTTCTGCCACGATCTTTCCTTCCATATTGAGCAGGCTAACTCTTTCAGCTTGAAGCTCTGCTGCCACCAGCACCGACAAAAATTCTCCTCTTCGGACAGGATTGGGAAAGGCGGCCGGCAAATCCGAAAAGCTTTGCATCTCGACGGATCCACTGATGAAGCGCTCAGCATAATCGAACGCATCCATGCCAATTTCCCGCCCGATCAATCTACCGGGAATATCATCAACCGGTGGGTGAATGCCGCCCCAGATCCGGGAAAGGCTGGTTTGGTCGGAGGCATCACGATAGGTTGCCCATTGCAGAACGATGTCTTCGCTTGGTCCTTCTTCGAACACCAAAAACTCATTTTTCTTCGCCACAAACTCGCCTACCCCACCAGGAAAGTAGGGATCGCCGGTTAGCATGGTTAAGACCTCTGCTGCCGCTCTGGAAAAGGTCGAATGGCCAGACACATAACCCGCAAAGTTCGGGGTTACAAAAGTGGGGCGCTGATAGGGCCACCAATTTTCCACCAGTATCCAGCCAACCCCTGCCTGATCTGTCTCAGGATCATCGATATAGTCCGGACCCCGCCAGGCTCTGATCTTGATTTTGCCTACGTGCTCCTGAAACTGTCCGGCCAGACTGTCGCCAGGCATCACTTCTTCAATGTATCCCGCGACCAGCGGAATGCCATCCGGTGAATAATTTGGGCGATTGGGATTGCTACACTGACCGCGATCCGCCAGCATACGAATGGCAGAAATGGGACGGATATAATCATACCATCCCTTGATCCCCCAGGCTGTCACCGCCGCATCGTGCATGGCACCTCCCAGGGTGAAATAGGCTTTGATATCCCATTCGAGATCATCCAGTTCTGGTCCTTCACCTTTGTAGCGTTTTTGCAGGCTGGGGTGATCATTGACATAATTTAAAATGGTAAACCAGTGTCCGGGCGGTGTTTCTGAATCTGGACCATCAGCCCAAAATTCAGCCAGAACCCGGGAATAATCGCCCCGATAGACCACATTGGGTGGGTAGGCTTGGCCAGTGGCTGGATTCAAATCCCGCCCCTGACTGATGTCGCCTCCTTCAAAGTCAAGATAAAAATCCCGTAGTCCTTCGATGGTGGTGGGGTAATCCGACAGCTCCAGATTGCCCTGGCTACCAGGGGAGATGTCAATTTTGACACTGTCGGCCGGATCAACATGAGAAGACCACAAAGCCACAATCAAAAAACCCCAATTATATTCTGAGGCGATGCTGCCCCATTCCTTCATCGCGGGTGGGCCAGGGTCGTGGTATACTTTGTATTCAAAGCTGTCGCGGTAGTACAGACTGGCATCATCCAACTGTAAGGCGAAAGGCGTTACTGCGCCCCATTCTGGACTCAGAAATGGCGGTACTTCACCAGCGATGGGATTGCCACTTTGGTCGATGAAGAGACCAAATGCCAGCGGTTGCCAGTTGTTGGGTTCAAAAATCAGACGGTTACCGGGATTGGTGGGATCAAGCGGCCGGTTGATGGGCACATAGCGCTGATTGCTGTATTCCTGCGCTTCATTGGCGCCATCCTGCATCCCAAAGCCGATATAACAATTGGCGATATAGTTGCCAAGCGCTGCGCCGGAGCCATTGGCATAATCGACACTGAGGTTGTCAGGATTATGTCCCAGGGCAAGAAAGAGACTGTCAGCGATTCGAAGGGTTTCTATAGCACCGGGAGAATTTTGGAACCGGTGGGAAATGATGCGATAGGCGGCATAGCTGATGGCGGTTTCCTGTTCTGTGGTCGGATCCTCGATGAACAAACCCGCGGCCAGCGTGCGTCGCTCGTCGCGCTCGTCGGTCTGCACGTAGCTGACTTCGACCCCAAA
>JBCBZF010000539.1:0-4976 GCA_039815525.1 Bacteroidota bacterium
GACGACTACACCGAAACTTTTGCACAGCCCTATCGGGCCGCCGCCAGGGGCTTCATTGATGAAGTTATTCTACCAGAACAAACCCGTGCTAAGCTGATACGGGCCTTTGAAATGCTCGAAAATAAAGTTGCAAGTCTACCCCGTAAGAAGCACGGTAATATTCCACTTTAGATGAGAGCCTGTCTGAAAATCGTTTGCCAGAAACACAAAATTCATCACTTTCACTACTTGAAACAAAATGTAGCCAGGCTCTTAGTCTTTCAACTGGGATAAAATGGATGTCCCCTGCTCAAAACGCAAATCAATCGGGATATCAACTTTTTGCAAGGCAATGGAAAGCTCCTTCGGAAACATGCTTTGTGCGTCCTCTAGCCAAACTGCTGCCTTATCAGCCAACCCTTGCTCTTGAATGTAGAGTAATTGCTGGAGACATTGTTTCGCTGGCATCTGCCAGTTTTGCTCTGAGAAAGCCAATTGCCCATCCTGCCAATCCCAGACACCTTGCTGTCGCAGATAAGACAGGATCAGACTACTCGCCTGCCCATGTGGGCTGCTCCGTCCAAAACGTACCGCTCGCAGCAGAGACGTAAAATAGGTTGCCTGTAATTGTTTCTGGGTAAATCGGGGTCTGATTCGTTGACTGTGGTGAAGAATGAGAAAGCCGAGCACACTGGCTTTCGCCTCTTCTATGGTGCTGGCATGTTGCTTTAAAGCGTCAAGGACACTTTGCTCGCCATTGGCAACCGTCCAGATCCCCACACTATGGGCCAGCTCATGGCAAAGTACCAGTTGCTGATAAACCTGAAGATTTGGTCTCGCTGGAAAATCGGGGGGAAAGAAGCGCGTAGCCAGGGGATATAGGATGCGTTCGAATTTGGCGTTGATCAGATTGCGGAACAAAATTCTTCTACTGCCCCGATTGGGAAAGTCAGATGGGTTCAACGGTAGATTGATTCCGACACTTTTGGGGCCGGCATTGAAGAGCCCGGCTGCATACAGTAAATCGTACCATTCCACGCTGCCTGGTAATTGATAATTATTCTGAAGCCGTGGAAAGTCCTGATGAACTTCTGCGAAAATCTGATCCATTTCCGATAAAATGAAATCCGTATCTCTACGAACGCCTTGTCGGATCATGACCAGAGACTGATGGGCCGCTTTGAAACCAAATAGTTCATCTTCATAGGTCTCAATGGGGCCAATCAGAAAATCGATTGCGGGCTCTTTTAGATCAAGCCACAGATATTGACTGGTACTGTATTGATCATTGAGGAGGGCTTCTCCACTGATGCGCAAATATTCCGAGAAAGCTTGATTTTCGGATATAGAAGCAGCCTGGGTCAATAGGCTGGCTGCTTGCTGATGATAGGCACGGAAGTATTCATGATAAGGGATGGTGATAAAGTTTCCTTCTTCATCCTTCCTGATGAGCATAAAAGGATGTGCAAGATCCTGTTCACTCAGCCGTCTAAGATCTGTCCGCTGGAAGTCCGCTGGATAAAAGTTTGCGCCAGAGGGTTTGGGGCTGAGAAAAGGGAAAATCGGTTGGTTGCCATTGAGCCGGTTCCATGGCCCATAATTGATTTCTAGTAATTGTCTGAGTTCAGGATCGGCGGTGGACAAGAGCACCGAATCCGGGGTGCCATAAGCTTCTCGCCAAAAGATATCATCCATCAACTGGGCAGCCTGGATCAGCAGTGGAACCAGACGTTTTTGTCGGGGACTGAGATGTGCAATGTCCGGGGCAAGTGGCACCGCTGCATATTGCTGGAGCAGTTTTGCCGGGGATGCCCCTTGCTGGGTTTTTTGGGGCGTTTGGCAGGCCCAACACAACAGGAGCGCAAGGAAGCATAGTCGGGTTGGGAAGGGCATGTAGGTGTTTGAGGGATAAACATAAAAAAAAGTCAGCCTTTTCCATAAGGCTGACTTTTATACATGTTTTTCTGTACGTTAGAAATACTCTCTGGGATTCATCCGAATGCCATCTTTAATCACCTCGTAATGCAGGTGCGGATTGGTGCTCCTTCCGGTGCTACCAATGAATCCAATGGTATCTCCTTGCTCGACAATTTGCTCCGGCATCACATTGACAATGGACATATGTGCATACAGCGTGCAGTATTCTTCATCGTGAAAAATAACCACATGTTTGCCGTAAGAACTGCTGTCGGCATGAGCAACTAGTTTGCCCACTTTGCCAGTGGCGGAAGCCAATATCGGTGTGCCCGTAGGCGCAGGGAAGTCGACCCCTTTGTGCATCTTATTTTCTTTAAGAATGGGGTGAAGGCGCATGCCAAACATGCTACCCAAGGGTACATCTTCAGGAACAGGGCGATAAGTAGGAATGATCTGGATGTCAAAAGGATCGATGGTGCGAAGGTGCGATTGTTGAATTTTCAGCTTGTTTCCCGTCCTACCTTCAGCGACAATGTCGCTTTCCGTGTTGTTTGTTGGTGAAAGGGAAGTAGGCTGAGACACCACAAATAAGGCCCCGATGGCAAGAGCCGTGACACTCATTATGTAGTTTCTCATAAGTTAGCGTTAAGAATTCATGAAAACTCTGTGTGGATCAGACGTTTCAGGTTCACATTTTTCATTGAGAAAAGAACGTTTCTTTAGTTTGAAAAATTGAATCATTCGCATGTGCAAATTATATATTTCTATTCGTGTGCACACCCGAATGTGAGTAAACCCGAAATTTTGAACGTCAAATGGTCATCTACTCCAGCCCCAACCGTGTCATTTACGGAGTGAAACCGATTTCGCTCTCACAATCGAGCGTTTATGTGTGATGATCACAGAGTAATTGATAATGCAAGATTTCGTAAGAAATTGTTCTGTTTTTTATGCGTTTGGTCAAGCGTGAAACAAACGCATACGCTTCGAGATTTCGTACATCAAAGAATCAACCACCATATACGGAGTCGATTCAGAAAGGTTATAAAAAATCGCCGGGTCCCAGAAGGGCCACCCGGCGAGAAGCGATGTTGAATCCCAGAGCGAATCTATATAAGTGAAGTGAATTGACTATTTTAAAAACTCGATGGTCAGGGGATATTTGTACATTTTCCCTTCATTGGCTTTGATCCCAGCGATGATCGGAAGAATGAAAGCCATCAATCCCAGCACGACCAAACCAATGATGCCGACCACGATGACCACCAAAATCGCTGATACAATCATCCAGAGCATCATAGAGATTTGAAAATTGAGCGAATTCTTGGCATGCGCTTCAATGGATGGAAATTCATCCTTTTTGACCTGCCAGAGAATCAGGGGCGCCAGAATGTTACCAAAGGGAAAAATCAATCCTCCTAATCCTCCTAAGTGCATCAGCATGGCCCAGGTACGCTCTTCTGAGCTCGTCGGGGCAGTGCGTGGTGCTGGCTCTGACATGCGTGCGATGTCAGTAAAATCATCCGCGGTTCAAAAATTTCTTCAACTTGCTCTTCCTGCCCATCAAAGGCATCGTCCATCATCTTGTCATAAGGATCATTGGGTGTGGTCTCCATTTTGTTTTTCGTACTTGTTAATTGAACAATGTATCCTAAAGATGATTGAAGTACCCGAGGGTTGGAAGATGTCAAAAAAAATCTCACTGCATTTGCGCACCCCAGCTCCTTTCTCCAATTTCAACCCAAAGACAGGCCGGTTTCTCTTTGGGTTGCTTGGAGACCGGCTTGACCGCAAAATCCCTTTCAAATATGATTTATCTGGGCGTCTCTTCCTGCTTCTTATATCCTGACCCATCCCGTACTGTATTTGGCCCCAAAACACTGTGTTACCTCGAAAAAGACATGGCCCGCCATCTGAGTCGGCCTGGTGTCATGCCCATCTTGATTCCACCCGAATTACCGCGTGATGAGCGTTTACAGATGTTGCAAGAAATGGATGCCTTTGTCTTTCAGGGTGGAAGCGATATCGCACCCCAAAGCTATGGCAGCCAGCCAATTGAAAATGGCCGCTGGCCGGGAGATCCGATAAGGGATGAATATGAATTGGCGTTGATGGAGTATGCAATCAGTCATGGCAAACCAGTTTATGCGATCTGCAGAGGTTTTCAATTGATGAATGTCTTTTTTGGCGGAAGCCTGCTACAGGATATTGAGACCCAACGACCAGGAAGTGTCCGGCACCGGGATGCGATCCAATATGATCAGCTACTCCACCCCGTCGAATTGACGGAAGGGGGGCTGTTTGCGGATCTCTACCAGGATGAACCAAACCGCCTGGTCAACAGCGTACATCATCAAGGCATTGATGAGATCGGGAAAGACCTGATAATTGAGGCAAGTTGCCAGGAAGATGGAATCATTGAGGCATTCAGTTGGCGTGGGGCAGAGCCAGGCAGGGTAGTGGGGGTTCAATGGCATCCAGAGTTTTTCTGGAACGCCTCACAGCCCTTGATGGATTGTGAGCGTTTGTATTCTCAGATATTGTTATGGGCAGGAAAACCGATGGCATGAGACTGATTGTATGGATGACGCTATTTGTGTTGATGCTGGGGGGGGAATCTATCGCTCAGACTGATACCCTGCCTTTTTCAAACAGTCATTTTACCCATATTGCGAGTCTGCGTGTGCACTATCGGGAATGGCCGCCCATTGGTCCTGAACAGGGACGTATTTTGCTCATACATGGTTTTTGTTGCAATACCTTCAGTTGGCGCAACAATGTTCAGCGCTTGCAAGAAGCTGGTCTGCGTGTCGTGGCCATTGACCTGCCACCCTTTGGTTTCAGTGATCGGCGATCCCGGATCAATCACTCTCCTTCTTTACAGGCGCAACTTAGCTGGCGACTGCTTGATCAGATAGACTCCCTGCGACAGCCCTGGCTGTTGATGGGACACTCCATGGGCGCAGCTGTGGCCGGGGCGATGAGCGTAGACCGACCAAAACAGAGCCTGTGGCGGTAGGTCATTAATCAACAGGAGCGGCGTGAACCCGATGCGTTGTTCTTTGTAGTCACGGTAAATA
>JBCBZF010000355.1:0-6408 GCA_039815525.1 Bacteroidota bacterium
CTGCCGGTGGTGTCAGAACACGGGCGGCCAGCAGCGAAGGACTTGCCTCTTGTATCGGTGAGAATTCCTGATAGGTATGTACAAAGGTGAACATCGACCAACCCAATGCAACCACCAATCCTCCAAGCGACAGGAAGTATCGCAGTTGCGCGCTCTTCTTCCGGAAGAAGCGCAACAAAATCGCCAGCAAAGCGGCAATCAGGCTGAGCTGCCAAAGGGAATGAATCAGGGTCCAGCCCAGGGCATGTCCCCAATTGCTTTGCAGGAAGTGATCGAGTGCGTTCATGATTTGGTGGATTCTGATTGGTCTGATTCAAGCTGATCTAAAAATTGGCGAATTTCTGCGAGTTCTTCCGGGCTGCTACGCCGATTGCCGAGCGCCTGCATGACCAGTTTCATCGCCGAACCTGAAAAGGCTGTGTCCAGCAAGCGGTCAACCAACTGCTGCTGGGTCTCCTCTTCTGTAACATCTGCCCGATAAATATGGGTTTTACCAGAACGGGTCCGGCTCAAAAATCCTTTATCGTGCATGATCTGCATCAGCTTGAGAGTCGTGGTATATCCGATCGTGCGATCCGCGCTAAGCTGCTCGTTGACAAAACGGACGCTTGATGGGCCGTCTTTCCACAGCACACGCAGGATCTCCAGTTCTCCATTGGTGGGTTTACTCATGTGAAAATAGTTTGGAAAAGTCTGGCTGACATACCGCCCGTCGACGATCGGAAGCTCTGCATGTGTGCACCGCAAGCAAAACCGGCCACCTGCCAGATCAGACCTTGTCCTAAAGACATACGAATTTGTTCGTAGTTGCAAGTATATACGAATTTGTTCGTAGAAAAAAATGTTTTTACGAATTTCTTCGTAGATAAAGTTGGCCAAGCTATCCTTCTGCAAGAATCCATCCATCAATATTTGCCCCAAAACAGATCAATTCGTACCTTGATCTATCCCAGATGGATGCATGCATCCTTTTTTATTTGGCATTAAAACAGGACTATACAAACGCAAACCCTTTATGGCAATTCATACTGCTGCTTCAGTCGACAGCCTCAAAACGCCGCTGGAGCTCTTTTATCAATGGGAATCTCAACTGGCTGACAAGGCCTATCTTCATCAGCCCATCAATGGAGAGTGGCACGTCTGGACCTGGCGTGAATTTGGGCAGGAAGTTCGTCGAATGGCGGCTGCCATTGAGGCACGCAATTTTGCACCTGGGACCAGGATCGGGATTTTGTCCCGGAATTGTGCCCATTGGATGATGGCGGATATTGCCATCGCAATGAGCGGACACACCTCAGTTCCCATTTATCCCAATGTCAATGCCGAAACAGTTCAGTATGTGCTGACGCATAGCGAAGCCGAAATGTGTTTTGTTGGTAAGCTTGAACCGCATGACTGGAAGGAAATGCGGACCGGTATTCCCGCTTCGGTTGAGTGTATCAGTTTTGGCATGTATGGACTGGACGCTGACTATGTCACATGGCAGGATGAAACCGCTAAGTTTGAACCCAAATCAGACAGCCCCGGTCGGTCTCTGGAAGATATTTGGACCATCATCTATACCTCTGGTACCACCGGAACGCCTAAAGGCGTGGTGCACAAAATGATCGCACCGGTTTTTGCCTTTGAAACCTTCCAGAAGATTTTCAATCTGACACCAGAAGATCGTTTCTTCTCTTATCTGCCAATGTCTCACATTGCAGAGAGAATGCTGATCACCACTGGTACCCTGCGTTGTGGTGGTTCCGTCCATTTTGCCCAGTCTCTCGATACCTTCCGGGACAATTTGGTGGAATGCAAACCAACCGTTTTCCTGGGAGTCCCGCGCATCTGGACCAAGTTTCAGATGGGGATACTGGCAAAATTTTCGCAGGCCCGTCTCAATCTGCTGCTGTCAATTCCTTTTCTCAACAATGTCATTCGTAAGAAAATTCGGGAAGCACTTGGTTTGGACCATGCGCGTATCTGCCTGACTGGAGCCGCTCCCACACCCGTTTCTCTACAGCAATGGTATAAGCGGATTGGCATCATCATCAACGAAGTGTACGGCATGACAGAGAATTCTGCATATTCTCATTCTAATCTGCCGGATGCATATAAATTTGGCCACGCTGGGAAGACCATGCCCGGAGTAGAAATGAAGATCACCGATGAAGGTGAGATTTGTGTCAAGAGCCTCAGCAACATGGTTGAATATTATAAAGAGCCTGAAAAAACAGCAGACGCATTGCGGGATGGTTGGTTGCACACGGGTGATTGCGGGGAGATGACACCGGATGGCTTTTTGAAAATCACTGGCCGTGTCAAAGATCTTTTCAAAACTTCCAAAGCCAAATATGTTGCGCCGAACCCCATTGAGTTGAAGTTTGCCAAGAACAGCCTGATTGAGCAGATCTGTGTAGTGGGTACCGGAATTCCGCAACCGATTGCTCTGGTGGTTTTGTCTGAAAATGCCCAAAGCCAGTCTCCTGACGACATCAAGGCCAGTCTCGATGAGACCCTGAAGGAAGTCAATCCGACGCTAGAGCATCACGAACAACTCCAAAAAGTGGTGGTGGTCAAAGAGACCTGGGATGTTGAAAATGGAATGATGACCCCATCCCTGAAGATTAAGCGGAATGCCGTTGATGGAAAATATGCTGGCTGCTACGAAGAGTGGTATGCCGGCGGAAAAGGCGTGGTATTCGAAAATTGATATCTGCCTGATCAAGAATTCTCCGCCGTTCCTTCTCCGGGACGGCGGATTTGTTTTTATGCGTTACTTTTTTCTTCCGAAAGACGTCTTATTGGGCGAAAATATACTCAAACGAAAGTGGTTTGGGGTTTTCCTCTTCTGCAAACCACTAACTTTGAAGGTATACCGAAAAATGAAAAGCTTTTATTTTCCCAAAACATTTCATGTTCGGTATAACACCACACTCAAACCAAACCATTGATGAGACATCCGCTTGGAATCTGTTTGGCTGGCGGCGGGGCACGTGGCATTGCGCACATCGGCGTCCTTCAGGCTCTCGAAGAACACGGGATTGTACCTGAGGCAATCTCCGGTTCCAGCATGGGCGCCATTGTTGGCGCATTATATGCAGCAGGACATAGTCCGCAGGAAATGCTGACCATCCTCGAAGAATCCTCTCTGCTCAAACTATTTAAAATCTCTCTGCCAACTCTTGGCCTGACAGACAACACCTATATCATAGAACTCTTGCAGAAATACATTCCGGAGGATGATTTTTCTGCCTTACAGAAAACGTTATTTGTCTGTGTAACCAACCTCAGCAGCGGCCGGACTGAAATGATCCACGAAGGGCCCCTGTCTGAAATTGTTGCCGCTTCTGCCTCAATCCCCATTTTGTTCAACACCAAACAAATCGGAAAGGACCAATACGTAGACGGCGGACTGCTCAATAATCTGCCGGTAGAACCGCTGAAGGCAACATGTAAAAAAGTTATTGGAGTCAATGTAACGCCGGTGGCGTACATAGAGGAGGAAGTGAGTGGATTGATCAATTTGGGATATCGTACCCTTGATCTGGTCCTATGGGCCAATGTCGAGTCCCGCCTACGACAATGCGATGTGGTGATTGAACCGGATACGGCTCGGTTTCATCTCTTTGAACTGAACAAAGCCGAGGCGATTTACCAGGCTGGCTATGAGGCCGCCATGGCAGAACTGACGGATTTGCAAAGGATCAGTCGGGGGAAGAAAGCCAAAACCAATCCATATCGCAATCGCTTTGCAGAGACGGAATTATCTGAACGTCAGGGCTGTATGGGGCGAATAAAGGCGTGGTTTGGCGGTTGAATGATCTTTATGTAACATCTATTTGAAAAATACTTGGCAAAGCAATAGATTAGGAGTGAATCATTTTTAGGGGAAAATATTTACACAAAGCAATTGTATCATTTCCTGCCTCGCTGAGATGTCTTCAGCGAAAAGAGCATGGTATATCATGAGGCATATCGTAAATTTGCGCAATGAAGATGAAAAAATTCGTTCACGTTTGCATGTCGCCGGCTCTGATTGATCAATTTGATGTATCAGAAGCCATCGTGGTTGTCATTGACATCCTGCGTGCGACCACGACCATGTGTGTAGCCTTCGATAATGGAGCTGACTATATGGTGCCAGTGGAGCATATCGATGAGTGTCTTGCCTACCGGGATCTTGGATACCTTCTGGCAGGAGAGCGTTCTGGAGAACAGATTACCGGATTTGATTTTGGTAACTCACCCTTCTCCTATACGCCTGATGCCGTGAAAGGGAAAAAAATCGCGATGACCACCACCAACGGAACCCGTGCCATCAAAGCGGCACAGGAACGCAATGCAAAGGCCATTGTGGTTGGATCATTCGGGAATATCAGTGCGTTGACTCGCTGGCTGATCCGGAAAAACGAGCACGTTTGCCTTCTGTGTGCCGGCTGGCGTGATCACGTAACCCTGGAGGATACAGTCTATGCAGGAGCGGTCTCCCGCAAATTGCGGCAACATTTTCGTCGTTTTCAGGATACGGCCCTGGTGGCAGAGACGCTTTTTCAGTCAGCCAATATCCGCAAGCGTTATTTCTTTCGCCATTCTTCTCACTTCAACCGCCTGATTCACCTGAACCTGCAGGAAGAGGTGAAATATGCCATGCGCCGTGATACGCATCCGGTCATTCCGATGATGATCGGCAATGAACTGCATGATATTACCCGCCTGCCAGAGGCAGATCTGGAAGCTTATCGTCATGATGTCCTGGCCCGCCAGGAAAGGGATCCGAAACCCGCCTTCATGGAATCGTGATGAAACGGAAATATATACAAAAAGCGTCCTGATTGCTCAGGACGCTTTTTTTTCGGGAGATGGTTTTTACTTATCCGAAATGCCACCGCCAGCACGCATGAGCCGACTTCGGGCAAACTGGTATTTCTCCACGCGTGGGTTGTCGCTGTCTGCGTAAGTCGTGATCACAGTAACATCCATGTAGTTCTGCTTCAGGTTCCGAAGAATGATCCTGCGACGGATAAATCCATCCTGGAAATCTGCTACATAACTGCCGGATTTCTTTTTCAGGCTACCAGAACCCCAACTGCAATTTTTTTCAGGACAGACCGTAAATGCCTCAATTCGTTTTCCATAGCCATCAATGAATAAGTTTTTGACCCTGCTGTTTTTGTCGACATTCTCAAAATTCGCGGTAGGCAGGCTTGGTGGATTCTGGGCCATGGAGTGGGCAGAATACAGCAAGAATAAGCAAAGTAAAGATAAAACAAGGTAGAGCGTTCCGGGTCTCATGCTTGTAAAGTGTTAATCCTCGATAAAAGCTGTATCTCCTCAAAATATGTGAGAGAACGTAATGTCAAAGTAGCTTAAGATTACAGATTCCGAAAGGTCAAAAGCCGGAGATCCTTACATTACCTGAAACATTGATAAGGGGCGTATTCGCTGATTAATCGCCATTTTTGTAGCGGAATGATAAGATATTCCAGATTTTCTTTCCACTTTTGGGAATATGAAAGCAACTGAAATGTGCAAGATCTACCATCCTTTGCTTATGAATAAGTTTCTCCCATTGTTGCTTCTCATTCTTTTGCACCCAAACCGCTCAAACGGCCAGAATTTTCCCGCTCTGAGCTTCCAGAAGTTTTACGACAATCTGGGAGCAGAATCGGCCGTTCGCCTGGTAAGATCCCACGACAATCAGCTTATCATTGGCGGCAATACCGTCATGAAGGACTCCCTTCGCGCCAATTGTGGGAATGTCTGGATCATCAAAGCCGATACCCTGGGAGAATTGATATGGGAACAGGAGATCACTGTTTCTGGCTGTGAGGAGATGCGGGATATGGTGCTGACGGAGGATGGCGGCATTTTATTCATCGGCGTAACCAGCGGCATGATTCCCCATCGTGAGCGAGGTGGCGAGGCCTACTGGGGAGATGTGATGGTGGGTAAACTTGATTCAGTTGGGCGTCTGGAATGGATTGACAGCTATGGCGGCAGCAAATTGGATCAGGGCTTCGCCATTTCTCAGGCAAGCTTCGGCGAGCATCTTGTGGTAGGCGCTTCACATTCCAATGATGGTGCGGTCAAACAAAACCATGGTATGAGTGATGTCTGGACACTCAAATTGGGGAAGCAGGGTGAATTGAAAATGAGTGAAGTGGTAGGCGGGAGTAAAAATGATTGGGCAACTTGTGTCAGTGTTTGCCAAAACGGTGATTACCTGATTGCAGGACAAACGAACTCCCGTGAACTAGACCAGCCAGATCTCAGCTTATACGGCAATGGGCTGATTATGCGCATGACCCAAGGAGGGTTCTTGGTATGGAAAAGGAGCTTTACCTGTCCCTATGGCGGGCATTTGACGGATATACGGGAAGCCGCTGACGGACGAATTTTTGTGGCTGGCTATAAAGGAACCAG
>JBCBZF010000248.1:0-7501 GCA_039815525.1 Bacteroidota bacterium
CAGCACAAATTCATCCATGGTCTCAATTGCACTTTCCTCAACGAAGGAAATCCGAATCATACAGCTCAGACACATTCGATACGGGCTTTTGGAAAGCGCCAGACTGTCCTCACGTGAATTGCTCAAGGCAATCGGTCCGGTCAGTCCATCTTGTAAGGCAAACACAAAGCGATCTTCAACGCCATTGGCATCAAACATGGAATCGATGAATTGATGGAGTCCAAGCGTCAGGCTGTCGGCGACAGTCGCTGCCGGCATACTATCCGCAATGGCAGCATCCCATCTGCGATCAAGACGGATGTGTGCCCCCACTTCTTCAAGCAAACCAGGGATGCGCAATCGAAACTCACGATCCTGTTGCAAATAGGCTTCCCGTAGCCAATAAACTTGCAGACAACTGAGTCCGACAAAGAGCAGACCAATCAAGATCAGCAAGCCACGATATGGTTCCATGAGGTTTCGCATAATCCGAAAATACATTCCGTAAGCTATTTCTTTAACCTCATTCGTATTTCATTAAGCTTTTTCGTTTTTCCTTCAGACAGCTTCGTATCTGCTTATCCAAAAGCAGTCGCAATTCCAGACAAATTGGAGCATCATTCACAGAAACATCCATTTGTCATGAAAAAGATTCTCATTCTTCTGGTTTTGGTTTTCATTTACCTCAATCTATCGCAAAGCTTATTTGGACAGGTTCCGGTCGGTTTCGTTCCACCACAAAAGGCCAGCATGTCTGATGAAGACTATCGCCAACGCTGCCTTTCACTTCAGGGAGCCTATGATCAGATTCGCGAAAGCGACCGGGAATGGGTCTATGGAGATTATTGGAATGTAGCGGTAACACTCTACAAATTGGAAGTCGGTCAGGATACCATCAAGGCCTTGTTGGAAAAAGGCTTTGAAATCGATCCGGTCAGCTTTTGTCAGCTCCAGGAAGTATTGGGGCCAAAATACAAAGACAAAGCCTTTAAACGCATGGGAGACTATTATCCCAATCTGTGTGAACGTTGTAAAGCGATTGATACGTCTGAGCCTGAGAAACAACCCCTTTCCGAGTACTGTGTAGAAAATGGCTATGATCTGGCTTTGGTGCAGGCGCTGGATTCACTAATTGAGAGGGATCAGCGGTACAGAGGGAAAAATGACTATCGGGACAACAAAGAGGGGGTGTACCAACAAGAACATGTGTTGGATCCCGAAAACATGGTTCTGATTGAAGCCATTGTCCACAAATACGGCTATCCCGGTAAGAGCATGGTCGGCAAGCGTTTTCAAAGTGTCGCCTGTCTGGTGATTGAGCATGCAGCTAGCTCAGATTCTGCGCGTGCCCGGGCACTTCTACCAGAAGTCGCGGAAGCCTACCGCAAGGGCGAAATTTTTCCCGGTGTCATCCGAATGTTGCTCGACCGGCTCCAGGTGTTGGAAGATGGCACCCAGATTTTTGGGTCGCATGCAGGTGTCCCCTTTGCAGAGCAGGCAGTGATTGATGGAATTCGGAAGAAATATCAGCTATAAGCAAGAAATGAAGCCTATGTCACACACAGGACGGGCTGTAAATCGAAATATCCGGATCGATTTCGTAGGGGCGTTTTGCCAAACGCCCCTACGATTACCCTAACAAGATGAAGCCGCATTTACTCTACCTTCTCAGCTGTATAAGGCCCATCCGAAACACTGATAATGTTTCCTGAGGCATCTGCTTTGAAGCTAAAATGACTGTCATCGGCCAGATCAAAAAATTCGAGTGGTTTTTCAGGATAGATCGGGTAATGAGCATCATTCCAATGCTGAATGACGGCCAGTCCCCCATCTTCCAGGACAATGTCGAATATATATTCATCCGTAAAGCGATACTTCCCGGCAAAGCGGGCCTGCTCTTCTGCAGTCAGGTCGATGACGTCCTTTACTTTTGGTGTGAAAACATTCCAGCCATACTGTTCGGCGGCGCTGACAAAGATTTCCATGAAGAGGTTGCTACCATTATCAGAGTTGGTCATCACTGCCATGCCCTGGCGTTTGAAGTTATTGACGCAGCTAAACAGCATACAACGGAAGCCTTCATTGGCACCGCCGTGGCCAAACCAAATGGTGTCGCCCTGCAACTGCAGACTGGGCCCCAAGCCATGGTCTTCAGCCGGGAGCTGTGTGGTCAGCATTTGCTTCGCAATATCAGGCGAGATAAACTGGTTCTCATCGCCCTGCCAGGCCTCCTGAACTGCAATGGCAAATTTGGCGAGATCGGTTGGTGTGGTCCACAAGCCAGCCGCAGCTTTTTCCGGATAGGTATGCCATTTCCCTTCTACCATGTCTCCATTGCCACGGTAGCCATAGGCTTCCTGCCCTTGCCAGTCAGCCCGCAGTGGCTGAGAATAGGCGCTATTGGCCATGCCAATCTTTGCGAGTACATTTTCTCCCATGAGAGTCGTAAAATCTTTGCCACTGACGTCTTCAAGCAACAATTGCATCAACGTATACCCGCCACCGGAATAACGATACATGCTGCCAGGAAAGGTGTCTGTCAGAATCTGATCTGAATTGGCGGGCTCGGCTCCATCAAGAACCTGTGTGGTAGTCGGAACATCCTCGCCTTTGGCGTAGCCTCGAAATCCATGCACCGTCAGACCAGCAGTATGACTCACAATGCGCCGCAGATTCACATCCTTTGATTGGGTGAAGGCGTTATCGGTAAGTTTCCAACTAGTCAAGTATTCATTGACAGGTTTGTCCAAATCGAGTTGTCCATTCTGAACCATTTGCATCATGGCGGAGGCGGCCACTGGTTTGCTAATAGATGCTGCCTGAAAACGGGTGTTTTCATCGACCAGGCGTTTGCCTTCTACATCCGCATACCCATAGGATTTTGTCCAGATGATTTCTCCATCTTCAAAAAAGGCAATGCTGACTCCAGGTATTTTATGATGGGCCATGCGCTCTTCGACTGTCCAACGTGGTGTTTCCGTATCTTTCAGTTGGATCCGGTAAGAGAGATTGCTGAGGACGGTTTCCGCATCAGCAGAGAGGTCGGGTGGGATTGTCGTTGAAGGGGAAGTTGTCTGACAGGCCAGCAGGCAAGCCAGTAGAATTAAATACAATGTGCGTTGCATAAAGGGGATGGTAAATGATGATGATATGCTGGAAGGACTGGAAATTTTCACATGGGATGCAAAAATCCTGATAAAACAAAAAGCTTGTTGATTTTCAACTGAGAAAAAGCGACCTATAAAACCAAAGAACAAACACATGAAAACGAGATCTTATTCGACCTATGTTCTCGCCCTGGTGGGCGGGCTGTTTGCCATTTCACTGGCATTAAAGCCTTACTGTGCAGGGGATGATTGTTCCTCCATGGGCCCCGGTATCATGGTTTTGCTCCTCGGCTGGCTGGGTGTCCTGGTCGGTGGAGCGGGTCTGGCATGGCTGGGAAATCCCTTTCTGATTCTCAGCTGGTTCCTTTTTCGGGCAAAAAAAACGGGACTCGCTTTGGTATCCGCATGTATTGCGGTAGGCTTTGCGGCTTCTTTTTGGTTTCAGGACGAAATCATGGTCAATGAAGCCGGTCATTACAAAGACATCACGGTTTATGCCAGTGGGTATTGGTTTTGGTTAAGCAGCTGTATGGTGATGGTTTTGGGAATATTAGGAAGTTTTTTTGCGAAAGCTTCCATCCCTGAGAGAGAAAGCGGCATCTCTTGATCATTCACAATCAAAGCTTTATGTCTCTCATCAACCGTCCCCTGTCCGAGCTACAGGAAGAAGTCATTCTCAAAAACAAAAATGGTGTCAGTTTTCTATTGGCCGCCAGTATCATCTGGCTGGGCATCGCCCTGATCTGGTTTTTACCGGGAAATGATGCCAATCATGCGCTGTACACCTTTTTCGCTACTGGCCCTATGTTACCCCTCGCATGGCTGTTCACGAAACAATTCAAAGCTGCCTGGAACATACCCGACAATCCGCTCAATCCGCTCGGTTTGTGGCTCAATTTTGCCCAACTTTTTTATTTCCCTTTCCTCTTTCTCATCTACAGTCGTACGCCGGAAGACCTCGTCATGGGCTATGCCATTCTCACGGGTGCCCACTTTTTCCCCTATGGCTGGTTCTACAATACGAAAGCCTATGCTGTGATGGCAGGGGTGATTGCGATTGGTGCCACGGCTATGGGTGTAATGGATGTTGCCCCAAGCTGGATCGCCATTGCAATGGCAGGAAGCCTGCTCGTTTTATCGGGCTGGGTCTACACAGATTATCAAAAAGTGGCAAAAGCCGCGGCAAAAGTGCTATCATAGGGCATGAATGAAAAATCTGCAGTAGGCGCTTTGCTGGGTGTGGCCGTGGCAGACGCAGTTGGCGTCCCCTTTGAATTTCTCAGTCAGGCAAAAATGAGTATGAATCCTGCCACAGACATGACTGGCTATGGCACCCATGATCAGCCGCCTGGTACCTGGTCGGATGATACGTCTCTTACACTCTGTCTGGCGGAAGCCCTCCTTGAGGGCCTTGACCTCCAGTCGATTGCCAGCCGTTTTGTGGCGTGGAAACACCAAAGTTATCTGACGGCACACCATGAGCTGTTTGACATCGGCAATACGACCTCCCAGGCCATTGGCCGCCTGGCGGATATCCTCCAAAAAGAAGCATACAATGAGCTGCCTCGATTACGGGAAGGGGCCACGGAAATGGACAATGGCAATGGCTCCCTGATGCGCATCATCCCACTGCTGTTTTACATCAAAGGCAAAGCCATCGCTGAACAGTTTGAGATCATCTGGCAGGTCTCGGCTTTGACCCACTATCACATCCGGGCCGCCATGAGTTGTCTGATCTACCTCAGACTGGCAGAGCATTTACTCAATGGCATGGACAAACATGCCGCCTACGAACAGATGCAGCAGGATATCCTTCAATTTTGGGATGCCCTCCCCTACCCTGTTTTGGAACAACTCCACTTCCAACGAATTATCCAGACCGATATCCGTAAATATCCTTATCGCTCACTCAAATCCGGTGGATACGTAATCGAATCCATTGAAGCCAGTCTGTGGTGTTTTCTCCAAAAAGATGGTTTTGAACAGGCGGTGTTAGCAGGCATCAACCTTGGACATGACACAGACACGACGGCGGCCATCATCGGTGGACTAGGTGGATTGTACGAAGGCGTTGAGGGCATTCCTGAGTTTTGGCGGGTGCAGACTGCGCGTATGGAAGACATCATTGACTTAGGTGAAAAACTGGATCAGAAATATCTTTCTGCATGAGTTTTCCCCTCGAATTTGGCATCGGGAAAGGCGCAATCAGTGCGCATTTGATTTTTGAAACGCTGGCGTTTTTTCTGGCGTTTCGCTATTTCCTCTCCCTTCGCAGGGGGACTGAGGATGTCATTTCGCAGGAAAACCGGATCTGGATCATCATGGGGGCGACTTTCGGCGCGCTACTGGGATCGCGTCTATTGGGTGCACTGGAAGATCCTGTCGGCTGGGCAAATTCCGGCAATCACTTTCTCTATTTTTTTGCCAACAAAACCATCGTTGGTGGTCTGGCGGGTGGTTTATTCGCAGTAGAAGGCGTCAAAAAATTGATTGGGGAAAAACGTTCTTCCGGTGATCTCTTCACCTTTCCCATCATGCTCGGGATGATAATCGGCCGCATTGGCTGTTTCACTTCTGGCGTTTACGAACAAACCTATGGGATTGAAACCACTTTTATCTGGGGCATGGACCTCGGCGATGGCTTGAGGCGACATCCGGTGGCATTGTATGAAATTGGCTTTTTGCTCTTTTTATGGATTGGCTTAAAAATCATCGAAGGAAATTGGCGGCTCACATCTGGTCTGCGCTTTCAATTCTTCATGATTGCCTATTTCCTATTTCGCTTTCTCCTTGATTTTATCAAGCCTGGCGTCCGCTTTCCAATTGGGCTGGGTAGCATTCAAATCGCTTGTGTGTTGATTTTGCTATACTATTCTCCGACTATATTAAAGATGATTGTCAGGCCAAAGCTACTCCTGGAAAGTCCGTTTTCTGAAAATGAGACCTGAAAGAGAAGAAGCTTTTTTGCTAGATTGATGATCTGAGGTTAAAAGAAATTTGGCAAATCGATGCTTCCTTATCGAGCATCGACTGAAACTCTGAGCATGGAAAACACACGCAATTATATTTACTACGACCACACCACCAGCCTTTGTAATGAATGCCATAAGACCATTCCAGCAAAGGTGATTTTTGAAGATGACAAGGTATTTCTCCTCAAATATTGTCCTGATCATGGACGCCAGAAGGTTTTGATCGCGGATGACATCGAATATTATAAGCAGATTCGGAACTACAACAAAGCTTCTGAATACCCGCGCCAGCCACATACCAAAACCATTTATGGTTGTCCCTTTGATTGTGGTATCTGCCCAGATCATGAGCAACATTCCTGCCTGACCCTGGTAGAGGTTACTGATCGATGCAATCTGACCTGTCCGACCTGCTATGCTGGTTCATCCCCCACTTACGGTCGGCACCGGACGCTGGAAGAAATTGAAAAGATGTTTGATGCCATTGTGTTGAGTGAGGGCGAACCGGATGTGGTGCAGATCAGTGGGGGCGAGCCGACGGTTCATCCGGACTTTTTTGCCATCATGGATATTGCCAAAAGCAAGCCGATTAAGCATCTGATGCTCAATACCAATGGCATCCGCATTGCGAAGGATTTTGCGTTCACCAAACGACTGGCCGGCTATATGCCGGATTTTGAGGTCTATCTGCAATTTGATTCCTTTCAGCCTCATGTTTTGGAATCGCTGCGGGGCAAAGATTTGACCGATGTACGAAAAAAAGCACTCGAACATCTCAATCAGCTCAATCTCTCTACCACCCTGGTGGTCACGCTTCAAAAAGGCCTGAATGATGGCGAAATCGGTGAGATCATCGACTTTGCCTTGAAACAGCGATGTGTACGGGGCATCACTTTCCAACCGACGCAGATCAGTGGCAGATTGGAGAATTTTGATCCTGCGACGGATCGTCTGACTAATACCGAAGTACGCCGACTGATCCTCGAACAGAGTCCGATGTTTCAGCCCAATGACCTCATTCCGGTGCCATGCAATCCAGATGCACTGGTGATGGGCTACGCCCTCAAATTGGGCAATCAGGTGCAGCCGTTAACTCATCTTCTGGACCCGGAATTGCTGCTCAACAATTCTAAAAACACCATTGTCTACGAACAGGATCAGGGGCTGCACAAGCACATGCTGGAACTTTTCAGCACTGGCAATTCAGTGGACAGCATCGAGCAGGATTTTCATCATCTACTCTGCTGTTTGCCCAATGTCATCGCGCCGGAATTGAGCTACAACAACCTCTTCCGCATCATCATCATGAACTTCATGGATGCCTATGATTTTGCGGTCTGCTTGGTATTGCAAGTCGTCTGGGTCGAGCGTCGAGAGATCCGCGGGCGACCCAACATGCTGCGCTGTTGCATCACAGGCTGATCACAGCGGTCAGCCTTCAAG
>JBCBZF010000406.1:0-5992 GCA_039815525.1 Bacteroidota bacterium
CGCCGCCGCCAACGACGGGTAAAAATATTCTGCATGGTATGCCGCCCATCCTGCAGTAAGTACTTTACCACGCCTTCTGTCTTATCAATGATCAACGCGATTTCTTTGATTGAAAATGTATATACATCTTTAAGAATCACCGCAATCTGGTTCTCAATGGGTAAGTTTTTCCCGATACAGCTAAAACATGTATCAATGTGCTCTTTGATATCATAAACGGTATCGGGAGAGGTTTCGGTCAGATGTACGAGTTTCCCCGCCAACTCGGCATCATGTATCACCAAAGTCTTCGCTTGCGCTGCGACATCTTCGGTCCAGCGTTTTCGTTTTTTGAGCAGGTTCCACGCCAGATTGGTCGCAATTTGAAATACCCAGGTTTTGAGACTGGATGTTCCCTTGAACAGAGACAGTTTGTCATAAGCACGGATAAAGGTGTCGTGTGTCAGGTCTTCCGCATCATTTCGATTGGCAAGGAGGCGATATAAATATGATTTGAGAGGCGCCTGAAAATCTGCAAATAACTGCTGAAAGGCATTGATGTCGCCTTCCATGGCTTTTTGAAGAAGGGAGTCGTTTGATTTGTCCATGATTGAAAAGCTAAGAAAAAATGACTCCGATCCCCTTGGGGAACAGGAGTCAAATAAGATCATTCATGATCCATCAGCCACCTGATGGCGGCAGGAACATTCGAAAAGTAGCGCGTAGCGAATTGATTTGAGGGAATCGGTTGGTCTTTCATGTGGGATACAACTTTTTCCGGTAGGATTTCGAAGCACAATCGTTCGTTTTGGAATAACATCATGCTGGGGCAATTAGGGGATCAATACGACTTTTCCGCTTGTTTTCCGGGCCTCAATTTGTTGGTGCGCCAGCGCTGCCTCAGCCAGCGAAAAGCGATCCTGCGTCCCAATCTTCAGTTTGCCTTCGGCAAGTAACCCAATGACCGCTCCGAGAGATTCCTGCCATTCTGACGTACGATTTTGGATAAAATGAGCCAGATTGAACGCGAGTAGATGGTGGTTTTCATCGACAAAAGCCTCTGAGTGAATGTAACCTTTTTGACCACTGGCGGCACCGTACACAATCATGCTCCCCCCTGATTTGAGACAGGCAAAGCTTTGCTGATAAATATTGCCCCCAATCATTTCAAAAATGTAGTCTACTTTCTCACCTTGATTGGCTGCTATCACCTTCTCAGGCCATTGAGATTCGGCATAGTTCACGCCTGCATCAGCCCCAAATTCCTGCGCCTTGGCGAGCTTTTCGGCGCTACTCGCCGTCGCAATGACACGCGCACCAGCCATCTTCGCTAATTGGACCAGGATGCTGCCTACGCCTCCAGCCGCAGCATGGATCAACAGACTTTTCCCCCTTACATCTACCACTATCCGGTCTAACATCAGATGTGCAGTTGACCCCTGAACAAAAATGGCAGTGGCTGCTTCAGAGGAAATACTGGGTGGCAAAGGCACACAATAAGCAGCATCTGCCAAAACATATTCAGCATAGCCCCCGCCACCTGGCAGAATGGCCAAAATACGGGTAACAGGCAGATAGGGCGCCGTTACACCTTCTCCAATTGACACGATTTCTCCAACCGCTTCTGAGCCGGGTACATACGGTAAAGGAGTTGGCATGAAATAGCGATTCTCACGCCGCAAAATATCCGAAAAGTTGACACCAGCAGCAGCTACCTTGACCAGCACCTGTCCCGGTCCTGGCTGGGGCATTTTCACTTCACACAATTGCAAAACTTCTGGGGCACCGTAGGTGGAAAATTGAATTTTTTTCATTGTCAGATGAATTGGTTTATCCTTCTGACAATACAGGCCGGTCAAACGGATGAAAATTGACACATTTTTTCTCAATTGGCCTCTGGAAACAATTCGGGCAGCCTTTCGCTTTACTCAATGTTCAAACATCAATAAATTCAATCATTGCCACATGCCAGTCCGTATCATCCCAAAAGACAATCAGTTTCCAGGAGGATTCAACGGTGGTGCCATCCTGGAGCGGCGTCCGATCATGCCTGAAGCCGGAAAGGGGCATTTGACACCTTACTCCAATCTGTTTTATTGGGCCTATGCCTGGTCGGAGGAAGGCAGCACCATTGGACTACATCCACACAAGGGCTTTGAGATCATGTCTTTTGTGGTAAAAGGCAGCATTGAGCACTATGACTCCCAACTGCAAAGCTGGCGGCTTCTCAAAGCGGGGGACGCGCAAATTATCCGCTCTGGCAATGGCATTTCTCATTCAGAAAGGCTTCATCCAAACTCCGCCTTGTTTCAGATCTGGGTCGATCCTGACCTGCGGCAAAGCTTTGGGCAAAGAGCATCCTATGATGACTATGCGTCAGAAGATTTTCCGGTGATGATGCAGCATGGCATCGAGACCAAAGTCTACTGCGGTGAAAATGCTCCTCTGTGTATGGAAGCAGAGGGCATCAGCGTTGCTGAGTTACGTATCCCAACCGGACAATATGGCTACCCAATTCATACAGAACAGATTTTATCTGCCTTTCTCATTGAGGGCCAGCTTACCATAAATGACCAATCAATGGAGGCAGGAGACTTTGTCCGGATTCAGGGAGAAGAAAAGGCAAACATTGACGTTTCGGCTGCCAGCCGGTTATTTGTGATTCAATCCCCGCTCAGACCTTCATATCGAACCTATGCAGAGCGTTTCGCCTGATCAGGCAGCCACCACTTTGTCTTTGAGAACATCAGGGGTATCCCGGAATTCATACAATTGATTGCGTAGACGAGGGGTGAAACCGGCCTCCACGATCACTTGCTGGATACCTTCTGCACTGAGGCGGTAAGGTGCACCGGCAGCGGATACAACATTCTCTTCAATCATGATGGAACCAAGATCGTTGGCACCGCCATGCAGACAAACCTTTGCCACATCTGGCCCTACGGTCAACCAGGAAGCCTGGATGTTTTCGATATTGGGGAGCATGATCCGGCTTAAGGCGATCATCCGAATGTACTCATCGGCAGAGACAGTGTTGCGGACCCCACGCACTTTGTTCAGCAAGGTACCATCATCCTGATATGGCCAGGGAATGAAGGCTTTGAATCCATTGCTGCCTTCCGGGCGCTGGGCTTGTACAGCGCGAATGCGGACGAGATGGTCGAAGCGCTCTTCGATGGTCTCGATATGCCCAAACATCATGGTCGCACTGGTGGTGAGGTTCAGTTGGTGCGCGACACGCATGACTTCCAACCATTCTTCCCCGCCACATTTTCCGGTAGAAATGATTTTCCGGACCCGGTCAGCCAAAATCTCAGCGCCAGCTCCCGGCATAGAATCCATCCCGGCCGCCATGAGACGGCTCAATGTTTCTTCGATACTGAGATTCGACAACTCTGAAATGTGGACAATCTCTGGTGGCCCGAGGGCGTGCAGACGTAGTTCAGGGAACCAGCCCTTGAGTTTACTGAAGGTTTCTTCATAGAACGCAATGCCCAATTCCGGATGATGACCTCCCTGTAACAGGAATTGGTCTCCGCCCAGAGCAAAAGTTTCTTTTGCCTTCCGCTGATAGGTTGCGTCATCAGTGATATAGGCCTGATCAGCAAATTTCTCGTGCGGCGGCACAAAGAAATTGCAGAACTTACAATTGGCCACACAGACATTGGTGGTGTTGACGTTGCGGTCAATCTGCCAGGTAACAATGCCGAGGGTGTCTTTTTTATGCGCTTTACGCATTTCATTGGCCACAAACATCAGATCTGCGGTCGCAGCATGATGATGCAAATGTATGCCTTCCTCCATGCTGAGGAACCCAAAATTCAAGGCCTTTTGTAAGAGTTTCTGCGTATCCATTTCCGTAAACTTTCGATACTGCTAAAGCCAATTCACATGGCTTTTGTTTGAAAAACGAAGCGAATGTATGAAAGTTTCAGAAAAAAATGAAAGATTCAATCTGAGATTTCTTACTGCGCTTTTCTAGGACACGTTTCGGATCCATTGACAGAGAGGCTTTCATAAAAGTATTTGTATCATCATCTTCCGATGTGCTTTGACGCTACTTGTGTTCTTAGGTGACCGATTATCCCTGTTCCAATCTTGATACAAGGATCAATTCATTCCCAGTCATATCAAATCATGTATTTCATTCTCTCATATCAGACAGTAGACGGATTCATCGAAAAACGACAGCCCCATCGGGCGGAGCATCTTGAAAAAGTGCAGGCAGCGGTTGCCAGAGGCGAAATGCTGTTAGGGGGTGCGATCACGGACCAGGAAGGCGGTGCGATGATGATTTTTCAAACTGATGACCCGCTTACAGTGGAATCCTTTGCCCGTCAGGACCCTTATGTACTTTCGGGACTGGTAAGCAATTGGATGATCCGTCCCTGGGCGGTAGTGGTGGGGACAAAAATGGACTAAAACTGTCCTGCTGTCGGTATTTTTACTGAAAGCGAAATATATTCCTGTATTTCGAATTTTTCCATCCAGTGAATATGCCGACTTTTGATCATCCTAAATATATTAAACGATGGATCAGAAAATAATTTACTTTCTGTTCCTTAGCTTCTGGACACTCCCAATGATGGCGCAAAAGGCCTGCCCGAATCCTCAGGCCAGCTCCTTTCGTTTTTTGGCACCGGGAACCGGGCCGACGAAACAAACCGATTATTCAAAAGACTTCACCTGTTCTACCTGCTTTCATTTTGTCCAATTTGGTGTCTACCAAGCCAATACAGACAAATACAGCATTCGCGCACCCAAAGATGTAGAAGAAGTTTGGCTCATTAAGCATGATCGGACAGTGATCAATGGACGAGCTGGTGCCATGTATATGGTAAAAGCTTTTGCCAGTGAAAACAAAGCACGCCAATTTGTTCAGCTTCAACGTGGCAAAGGGAAAGACTGCTGGTATAACCCCAATCTCACAGGGAGTGATTTTGAGTTATTGTCTGTATCGCAATAAAAGGCGGCTATTTTCGGAGGAGTAAGGTATTCCAGCGTGCGAGCGTAGAGGCTTCAATCTGATTGTTGCCCAAATTGAGAAAACGCAGCTTTTTCAATTGCATATAGCTATCGGGAATGGTTCCGATCAACTGATTGTTGTCAAGGTCCAGATTGGTCAATTCAGCCATCTGGCCAAACTCAGGTGGCAATTGTCCATGAAATTGGTTGCTCCCCATGGACAGCACTTTCAGTTTACGCAATTGAGAAAGCTCGCTGGGAATCTCTCCATTGAATTGGTTGGCAGTCAAAAACAGAAATTCCAGTTCCGCTAGAGCAGACATTCCATTGGGTAAGGTACCGCTTAGGGTATTGTTGCCCAGATCCAGGTAGCGCAGAGAGCCTAATCCGCGGATTTCATCAGGTAGATTGCCATTGAGCCGATTGCTGCTGAGTTGCAGTCGTTCAAGAGCGTCCAGATTCCCGATTGAAGCGGGCAGGCTACCTTGCAAGTCATTTTGGGGCATGGTAATCGCAATCACCCGGCCGTCAGCCACTTCGACCCCGGTCCAATACGCAATGCTTTCATCCAGATTCCAGGGACGGACCCAGAGTGAACCATTGGTCTGGTGATACAGATCCAGCAAAGCCATGGAATCTTTTTCGATGATTCCTTGTGCATGTATGGGTTGCAGCAGGCTCAACAGGAGGGAAAGGGTGGCAATGGTTTTCATGTATACAAGGTACGAAATTTCACCACACCTACTGACTCACAGAGCCACTGTGCAAGTTTTTTACCACAGCTATCTATTCAAAAAAAACCGCTATTTCATCTAATGATTTACGGGTCAGAGCCGGTACTGCTGCATCTTCAGCGGGATAGCCGACCGGAATGAGGAGATAAGGTCGTTCATTCGCCGGACGGCCCAATAGTTTCGTCAGCTTTCCGCCATCTTAGCCTCACATTTGTCCGGGTCGGTGCACCCTGTGCAACGAAGCACGCCGTCTGCGATGTCATCGGGCGTGATCTGCCCGCGCATCGCCGCTTCTTGAAGGTCGACACCCTGGC
>JBCBZF010000546.1:0-4931 GCA_039815525.1 Bacteroidota bacterium
ATTCGTGAAAACATCGGCGAGATGAAGTCGTCCAGTCTGCGAGACATTTACAATGTGTCCATCGACCAGACCATCAGCCGTACCTTGATCACCTCGGTTACCACCTTCCTGATTGCCCTGATCCTCTTCATCTTCGGTGGAGACGGCATCCGCGGCTTTATCTTTGCGATTATGATTGGGGTTGTGGTCGGAACCTATTCGTCCATTTTTGTGGCGAGTCCGATTGCCCTTGATCTGATCCTGCGCCAGGAAGGCGAAGAAGAAGCTGAGAAGGTCAAAGCCTAAACTGACCTTTTCCAATAAAAAAGCGGAAAGTCCAACTGGATTTTCCGCTTTTTTCACACCATACCCCAGCTTTTACAGCCTTCGGCGGCTTGGAAATTTCTTTTCTTTTGAATAATTAGCGTTCGAATATCGTTCAACCTCTGAGTTGTTACAATCAAACCCCTATGATCTTTCTCCTACAAGACCTGGCAAACCCTGATTCGACTGCGAGCACAGGCAAACAAACGATCACCTTCCTGGATACCATTATTGACGGTGGCTGGGCCATGATTCCACTGGAGGTTTTGTTGGTGCTAGCAATCTTCATCTATATTGAACGTTACCGCAATATCAGACGGGCCGATACAGACTCAGAAGAGTTTATGAAACAGGTCCGCCGCTTTGTCATGGCTGGTGATATTGAAGCCGCTAAAAGTCTTTGTGCTTCTCTGAATGACCCATTTTCTCGTATGATTTATAAGGGGATCAGCCGTTTGGGGAATGCTTCCTTGAAAGACATTGAGGGATCAATCGAAAACGTTGGAAAACTAGAAGTATATCGCCTGGAAAGGAGGGTTTCCCTATTGGCGACCATTGCTGGTGCAGCACCGATGATTGGATTCTTTGGTACGGTACTGGGGATGATCAGCGCCTTTAATGAGATACAACGCACAGGCGGGAATGCAAGTGCTGCGGACCTTGCCGGTGGTATTTCCGAAGCAATGGTTACGACTGCTTCCGGGCTGGTAGTTGGGATTGTTGCCTACATTGGTTACAACACACTCGTGGCCATGATCAATAAAGTGGTTTTCAAACTGGAACTAACATCGACTGATTTTATTGACCTTTTGCAGGAGCCTGCTAAATAATTCACCTTAACCGACACATTATGGGTATCCGATCCAGAAACCAGGTAAGTGCTGAATTCAGCAGTGCATCGATCTCCGACATTGTATTCCTGTTGCTGATTTATTTCATGCTTACCTCCAGCTTCGTGAAGCAATCCAGCATCAAAATTGAGTTGCCAGCAGGCAGTTCGGAAAAGAGCAGTGAAGGGAAAAATTATGTAACAGTCTCCTCCGATGGTATTTATGCCTGGAACCAGATAAAAGTGGACAGTAGAGAAGACCTGATTCCGTATCTCGAAGAGATTTTTGAGGACAATGATCCAGAAAACGACATCGTCACCCTACGGGTGGATAAGCAAGCTGTCTTTGAAGACGCCGCTTTTGTGATTGACAAAGTGGCCAAATATGGCGGCAAGGTGTTTATTCTTTATAAAAAATGATTCCGAATATTCGAAATATTCAAAGCGCCAGCTTTTGCTGGCGCTTTTTTTTTATTTTGCTGCCCGCTAATCAAAGTTTCATGTTACGCAGGCTATTTCTACTTTTCCTTCTTTCTCCTTGCTTCCTTTCCGCCCAATTGATCCAATCAGGCGAACTGGTGATCAATGAATTTATGGCCGACAATGATACCACACTGGCAGACCAGGATGGTGAATTTGACGATTGGATTGAACTCCATAATAACACCAATGGCAGTCTGTCGTTACAAAACTTGTTTCTGACCGACGACCTCAATGTACCGGATAAATGGGCTTTTCCAGATACCAGCATTGCGGCCAATGGCTACCTGATTATCTGGGCCGATGAAGACAGCATGCAAAGTGGCTTACATGCCAATTTTCGTCTTTCTGGTAATGGAGAAAGTGTTTGGATTGGCTATGCTGATGGTACTCAGATAGATGTTTACACCTTTACCGCTCAGATCACAGATCAAACCACTGGTCGCTTTCCGAGTGGAACTGGTTCATTTGGCAGCATGTCCCCTACTCCATCCGCCACGAATTCACCTTTTTTCAACATTGATACCATCGCTGTTGGTGATTTGGTAATCAATGAATTCATGGCCAGCAATGACACCACGGTGGCAGACCAAAATGGTGAATTTGATGACTGGATCGAATTATACAACAACACCAATACCTCCCTCAGCCTGGATTTCTTGTTTCTGACGGATGACCCCAATGATCCCACCAAGTGGGCCTTCCCGGATACCTTCATTGGCGCAAATGATTATCTCATCATCTGGGCCGATAATGATACCGCTCAACCCGGTTTGCATGCTTCCTTTGGCCTTTCAGCGAGTGGAGACAATCTTTGGATTGGCTATGCAGATGGGACAGCGGTGGATCAGCATGGCTTTGGCACACAACAAACTGATATCACAACCGGAAGATTTCCCAATGGCCTGGGCAGTTTTCAACTCATGCCGCCCACTTTTTCAGCCCAAAACAGCACTTTCTCACCCATTGACAGCATTCAAAGTGGAGAAGTGGTATTGAATGAAGTGGCAGCAGAAAATGTCTCCATTGCCACAGATCAGGATGGAGAATTCGATGATTGGATTGAACTCTATAACAATACCAGCCAGAACATCAATCTCAACGGTGCTTTTCTCTCTGATGACCCGAATGATCTGACCAAATGGGCCTTTCCGGATACCAGCATCGCCGCCAATGAGTACCTCATCCTCTGGGCGGATCAGGACAACGCACAAGCGGGATTGCATTTGCCCTTCAGTTTATCTGCCAGCAATGGAGAAAGCCTCTATTTTGGCTATTCAGACGGTACCAGCATTGATCAGATGTTGATCCCGCCACAAACAGCTGATACGACTTATGGCCGATTCCCCAATGGTACCGGGCCTTTTGGCTTTATGGAACCCAGTTTTGCGGCCATGAACAATGACTTGATCTCCATTGACACCATTGCCCCAAAATCCATCGTGATCAATGAATTCATGGGTGAAAACCTGAATACCATTACCGATCAGGATGGAGAATTTGATGATTGGATTGAGTTGTACAACAATACCAATGCGAACCTTTCCCTGAAAAATGTCTTTCTATCCGACGATCCGGCTAATCCATTTTTATGGGCCTTCCCTGATACCTTCATTGGGGCCAATAGCTATTTGATCATCTGGGCAGACCAGGATTTAGGGCAGGTAGGTTTGCATGCCGATTTCAGGATTTCCAGTACCAATGGAGAGAGCATCTTTCTTGGATATGCTGATGGGACTGAGATTGATTTGGTCAGTTTTGGCGCGCAGCCAGCTGATACCACCACCGGCCGATTCCCCAATGGTACCGGAAGCTTTGGTTTTATGTTTCCGACATTTGCAGCTGATAATTCCATGTTGATCGCGACCCAGATAGCGGAAGACATCCAGACCGGAATTCAGATTTATCCCAATCCAAGTCGGGGACATTTCACCATTGATGGAAGAAAATCCATGAACGGGACGGTCGAAATTTTCACTGTGATGGGACAGCGAGTTTTCCAGCAGGCGCTGGGCGGTCGGCAGCGTGTTGAGATTCAGAGCATGCTTCCGCCGGGTCGATATGTTATTCGAATCGGAACAGAGACCAGGCCCATTTTGATTCACTGATTCGCTCAATCAGTCATAAGAAAAGACAAACTCGCTCAGGTCCGGGCGATATTTACGGTTACGTTTTTTTTCTAATTCGTACACTGCTCTTCCCAATTCTCCCATGAATGGAAAGGCGATTTCATCATACTCATATTCACCATCATTGAAAATCTGATTTTCATTGACGAAGATGGTGGCTGAAAGGAAAAATTCGATGCCGTTTTCAAGATCGACGATGTAGGCATTGTCAGTCAGAAAGCCATACGCCAGGCCGATTTTGTTGAAAATCCGGATATTGCCGGGGATGGCATCCTTGCGATCGCCGAACATCAGGAATTTACAATAGCTCGGGTAAATGTCCTCACCATCCCATCTGGGATACCTACTTTCATGTGGTAACTGAGACAGGTACTGCAGGACCAGCTTACGGTGGCCTTCCGTAAGCGCGGGGCCCTTTCCTTCAATCGGGAAGATCAATTGTCGCAGAATGGTTTGCTGGTCAGCGAGGGGAAACACATTTTTTTGCGCAAAGTCTTTGGGGCCAGCCTTGACTTCGCCATGCAGCAATTCCCCTTTCCCCAGCAGCAAATCATCCGGAAAGCCTAAATCACCTTCATGGAATTGCATGGGTTGCTGGAAAACATCTCGTCCTTCTGAAACAAATCGAATGGGATTGGTGTGGCGGTTTTCGTCTTCTGAGAGAAAAATGGCCAGGCGATGATTGATGCGGGAATCCTGCGCGCCGTAAACAGATAATTTTTCCTGAATCATCTCCTGGCCAACAAATTCATACAAGCGGTTGAAGGCATCATTGTCGCTGACGATAAAAAGCTTCTTGGCATAATGGGCCACCGAAGGCAAACCATTCTCAGCCGTAGAATCCATTTTAACGGCACTTTGGCCTGCGTACGCGCTATCGGTGAGCATTGACGTCCAGACATCGAGGCTTGGTTTATCTAAGGCCGCCATTTTTTCAAAAGCCATCAATGCCACCGGGAATTTGACGGTGCTGGCAGGATAAAAATATTCTTCAGCATCAAGCCGAAAAGAATGGGAAGTGAAGGATGCTTGATTGTTTTCGTCCCGATCAATTTGGGTATACAAGACTTGCAGACGAAACTTATCAGCTTGTTGATACACCTTTTGCATAAGAGGAGAACCCTCTTGCAACATGTTTTCAATGGGATGATCAGGAGGAGAAGGTGTACATCCAGCCATAAGGCACACAC
>JBCBZF010001252.1:0-1816 GCA_039815525.1 Bacteroidota bacterium
AAAGGAAATCACAAAAGTAGCTGTAAGTGCATGAAAGAGAAGACTACTTACTGATCAGTACGCAGGATTGCATGGAAACGGCTGGTGTCATTGAGGACACTGATTGCTGCTAATACATCTGGGTCATCTTCAAAAGAAGCTTCAATTACGCCTTGCTTGTAATGGTAGCGGGTAATCAATTCCTTTTTGAGCAAAGGAAGAATTTCTTTTTTGTGTGTGGTGAGATCCTGGCCCTTTAGTTGCTGCAATTTTTGACGAATCTGCTCAATTTCACCTAGTAGCTCATCATGATATTTACCATTTTCGATGGCGTTGGTTAAATCATTAAGCTGTTTTTCAGATTTGGTTCCGAAAGAAAAGTCTCTCCCTTCCACAAAATTCGTAAACTGGTTGTATATATCATCGGTGAGGCGAAAGTCCCGTGGTGCTGCTATGCTATCATGCTCCTGGGAATACTGGGTAACAAAATCAAAAATCAATCCCTGGTCCAGTAAAGCCCGAGAAACGGGCTGCAATTTCGGTTTGGCTACTTTTATGTCTGGGTCAATGCCACCACCATCAAACACTTTGCGTCCATTTTTGGTGGTAAAGCTTGACACAAGGCTATCAGGCACTTTCCCAACACTGCCGTCAGGATTCCGATTGGAATAGTCAATCGCCTGAATACAGCGACCGCTGGGGGTATAGTATTTGGCCAGGGTAATGTTCATTTGGGTGTTGAAACTCAAAGGCTTCGGCTCCTGTACCAAACCTTTTCCAAAACTCCTTTGGCCCACTACCACACCGCGGTCAAGATCCTGAATGGCGCCGGATACGATCTCAGAAGCGGAAGCAGAGCTGCTGTTGACGATGACTGCTACCAGTAAATCCGGTTCAACTGGGGCGACTCTGGTGCTAAAGCTTTGTTGCGTACGTTGGGTGCGGCCCCGCATCTCGACGATTTTGGTGCCCTGGGGCACAAATACGTTGACAATGTTCACCGCTTCGATCAACAGACCGCCGGGATTGCCCCGCAAATCAAGAATCACGCCTTTGATCTCTGGTGCTTTTTTGCGCAGCTCTTTCATGGCCGTAGCCACTTCATTGCCTGCATTACGGGTGAAGCCTGTCAACATGATGTAGCCCAAATCATCATTGATCATGCCAGAGTAAGGCACATTTTCCTGCGCGACTTCATTGGTGGGGCCACGAGAGACAGCCAATGAGACCAGCTCTGATTGACTGCTGCGGCGCAATAATAGACTGACTTCCGTCCCTTTCTGACCCATGATCAGATTGTTCACCGCATCCAGTTCCAGGTCAGCTTGCTGAACATCAATTTCGCCAACTTTCACAATTTCATCTCCAACCTGTACGCCCGCTTTGTCGGCTGGTCCTTTTTCAAATAGCTGGAGGATAAGGTATTTATCATTGCGTACGCCAATCTCGGCGCCGATGCTGCTGTATTCCCCGGTGTTGATGAGTTTGGATGCGTCGACCTGGCTTTCGCTGAAGTAGCGGGTATATGGGTCGAGATCATGTAACATAGAGTCGATGGCGATCCGCATCAGCTTAGTGGGATCGGTTTCATCTACATATACTTTGTTGACTTCGGTGTAGACTTTGCCAAAAATGTCCATGTTTTTGGCAATGTCGAAATAATCGGCTGTGGTCGCACCAAGAGCAAAGACCACGCAGGAAACCATGATCCAACGCAGCCAGCGAAAACGTTTTGGGAAAACATTCATGAATCCAAGATACGGATTTTCTTTCTGGAGAATAGGGAAAAAGCACAGACCAGATGGGGGATTTTTGCGGATTCTGGACTTTAGCCTTT
>JBCBZF010001004.1:0-2669 GCA_039815525.1 Bacteroidota bacterium
GAAGCTGCTTGACGTATTAGCGAAACACTTCTATCGCTATCACCGGCAAAACAGTGCCCGCTACTTTGCGCCTTTTGCCCAGCATCTTACATCAGCGGATTTCTACACTTCTGACTTCGATCTTTCAAGCTTCGACAGCCACAAATGGGGTGGTGGGCTGGTCTACTCTCCCCTTTACGGCTTGCTGCGCTTCAAGTGGAGCCGCAGGCGTCTGGTTCAACTCCGCAGTGCCGAACTGCGCTATGCTCAATACCGTCGGTCCGACGGTTTGCAAAGTTTTCAGATCAGTCTTGATCTGGGCTGGCGACTGTATTGAACGAATATCCAACAAAAATCCTGAATAGAATTCTACCAATCAGAAAAACCAACAGGCTGTCATTCTGAACCCCGTTTCAGAATCTGGTTGAAATCCTGAAAAAATTTCAGGCAGACACTTTGTGCGATGAGAAAGACCAAAAATGCATTTTGCCAAACACCCTATTGAACCAGAAAGGCCTTCGAAAAATTCTGTAATTTGAAGGAATGGAGGTTCGCACGCACTTATTTTTCGCATTTTCCAATCACTCGGCCGATCCCCTCGAAGATCTCCTGCACGAAAGAAAAGAGATTCAGCAGGCACTTCATGCTTTTCCTCACCAGCAGTGTATCAGCATCGATGTTGCAGACGTAGCAGATCTCAATGACATCACACACACCTTTCTGCGCCATCACAACCAAATCAGCATTTTCCATTATGCCGGACACGCAGCAGGAAACATTCTGGATATTCCAAAACTCAACCAGGATGTGCGTGGCGTGAAAGGGGATGGGATTGCGGCCCTTTCCTCCGTCCAGCATGCGCTACAACTGGTTTTTCTCAATGGCTGTTCAACCAGGGCACAGGTTACAGATCTCCTCGCAGCCGGCGTACCAGCGGTCATCGCCACCAATGACAAGATTCCTGATTTGGACTCCGCTGGCTTTGCGGCCATCTTTTACATTGGTCTGGCCAATGGCATGAACATCAGAGATGCTTTTCAGTCTGCCGCAGCCTGGATCAAAAGTCAGCACACTTTTCTTCCAGAGATTCATACTGAGGTCCGGGAAGATGCTCTTTTATGGGGTTTGTATGTTCATCCGGACCATGACACTGCCCTTGACTGGAAATTGCCTTCTCCACAAAGTCATCTGTTCGCCCATCCCCATGGTTTTGAATTCATCAATCAAGCCTGGTGGGATGATATCCGGCGGCATACAGATACGGATCGACTGGCGTATTACTACACCAGAACCGACTCCTCCAAAGAGAGGATCCAACAGATCGTCGCCGATGAGCATCACATTCGCAATGAATCTCAAGCCAGATATTTTCACTGGCTACTACAGGAGACCAAGGCGGAATATCGAACCTTAATCAAGGTTTTATCCAGAGGAGGAGAAGGAAAGTCAACTTTCCTCTACCAGCTTGCCAAAGAATACTGCCATGCCTATCCAGTATTTCTCATTCAAACACTGAAAGACGATACGGCTTACCAAATTCGTGCCTTTTCAGACTTTCTTTTCCAAAGTAAAAATCTGAAACAAAAAACCCTGCTACTCTTCATGGACGACGTCCAGGTCCATGAGGAGCAGCTACGCGCTTTTTTGCAGGACACAGAAAGAGCCTTTCGTGGCATCCCCTTCATTCTCGTCGTTGGGGAACGGCATTTTAGATATCGGGGGATTGATGAAATCGAAAAGCTGGAACAGGACTATTTTGACGAAACACACGAGATTTCTTTTAAGACCAATACGAGTAGTAAAGCGAAGATACTTCCGAAACTGCTGCAGCAGTTGGACGTACACCTCGAATCAGCTGACTTAGCAGAGATCACGAGCCTCTTCCTTGATGCCAAACGGACCAGCCTGGCCGAATCCTGTATCAATGTCATCCGTGAATTGGACAAACGACAAAAAGTCAAATACACCTTCGATTGGGATGATTGGGCACAATTCGTGGATCGACAGCCTGCTCCTAAGGCAAGTTGGCATAAATTGTATCCACTTATTGCCTGCTTCTATCAATTTGGCCATCGACCGACGATTGATTTCTGTGCCAGGCAATTGGGAATCGACAGCTATGAGCTCTACCGACTCCTGTCGGACAATCCCAATGAGCCGATTTATATTTTTTATGAAAAATACCTCATTCTGCGCCATGAGTTGCTGGCGACCTGGTATTTCGAAGACAACAAACGTCTTATACTTAGCAAAGCATTGTTCCGTCAATTCCTGGAGAAGGTTGATACGGAATTTGCCAAAGACCTCCTGATCTGGACCACCAAGTCCCGTGAATTTCTTCCATCCCCACTTTCAAAACTGATTGCACCCAATCAGGATAAGCATGAGGTGTCCCACTTCCTGGTCAACTTTTATCGGAACTATTTGGCTGATCACCCAAAAGAGAAGAAGATCAGAACCGAGTTGAGTAAGATTTACCAAAAGCAGGGGAAGTGGAAAGAGGCCGAAGAGATTCTGTTGGACCTGCTGAGCCTGAATCAAAATAACCTGCAGGCCAGAACCGAGTTGAGTAAGATTTACCAAAAGCAGGGGAAGTGGATGCAGGCTGAAGAGATTTTGTTAGCATCTCTCAAAATTGATCCCAAAGGATTACATCCCAGAACAGAATTGAGTAAGATTTACCAAAAGCA
>JBCBZF010000891.1:0-3061 GCA_039815525.1 Bacteroidota bacterium
AGTGAGAAAAGGCGCGGTTGGCTTCTGCCATACGGTGCGTATCATCTTTCTTTTTGACTGCACCACCTTCACCTTTTGCAGCAGCCATAAATTCGGCTGCGAGCTTGTCGGCCATAGACCTACCGTTGCGGCTGTTGGCATAGCGAATCAGCCAGCGAATGCCCAAGCCTTCACGACGCTTGGCACTCACCTCAGTTGGTACCTGGAAAGTAGCACCACCAACACGGCGGCTTTTTACTTCCACAGCTGGGCTGGCATTATCAATCGCAGCGCGAAAGATATCAACACCAGATTCGCCGGTACGCTCTTCGATGATGTCCATTGCTCCGTAAAAAAGCGCATAAGCGAGGCTCTTTTTGCCATCAACCATCAGGTTGTTGACAAACTTAGAAATCTGGGTATCCCCGTACTTTGGGTCAGGGATGACAATCCGATTTTTTGCTCTACTCTTTCTCATCGCTCAATTACTTTTTAGGTCTTCTGGTACCATACTTTGAACGGCCCTGCATCCGTCCTTCCACACCGGAAGTATCGAGTGCACCGCGTACAATGTGATAACGGACACCAGGAAGATCCTTCACACGTCCTCCGCGCACCAGTACAATGGAGTGTTCCTGCAATTTGTGTCCTTCACCACCAATGTATGCGTTCACCTCTTTTCCATTGGTCAAACGCACACGAGCCACCTTCCGAAGCGCAGAGTTTGGCTTCTTAGGTGTGGTGGTGTATACACGCAGGCATACACCGCGCCGCTGCGGGCAGGAATCAAGGGCTGGAGACTTACTTTTCTCCGCCTTGGTTTTTCTTCCTTTTCTTACAAGTTGCTGTATCGTTGGCATAGAATACAGATGTATTTTGTCAAAAGCGGCTGCAAAGGTAGCGGAATTAGCTGCCAATAGCAAGGCGCAGTCAACGTTTAAATCTTGTCAGGTTTGGCGTTGCTTTGCCGATCAGGGAGACTGTATACTTATGGCAAAGCGAGAGGTAGGTCGCAGAAATGATCGGGCAAGCGCTCCGATTTTACCGGGCATAGAATGCCCAAATTTCTGCGATGTTTTCCTTCCGGGATACCACGGCCGAGAGGCTTAGGTGGCATTGCCATGAAGCGGACATTGTCTGTCCTGAAATCCATTCGGAGAGCCGAAGCTTTTTCGAATGGAGGCGCAAGGTACACAACTTACCCGCAATATCAAACTATTCAGGAAGTATTCTTGAATATTTCTACAAGAAAGACAGCCGAAATCCTTTTCGGTCAATTGAAGCGTCCAACAGGCAGCCACTCAGCTACGTTTTCGAAAAATTCAGCCTGTCTTTTGTTCTTCCCTAAAACAGTTCCCATCACTTATTCTTCCACTGGATCAAGGCTATACAATTCGATCTCCTCTTGTTTACCCCGAAGAAAGATCTTGTTGATATATTCTTTGGTGTAATAGCCTTCTATATTCAGCAGTTGGAGTAGGTTTGCAGACAGCAAAAGACGGCGGTTGTAAGTATTACATTCTACCTGAATGCGGGATGCGGTATTAACAACATCTCCATGAAAAACGATTTCTCTTTTGTAGTCTCCTATTTCCCCTGTAATTACCTTCCCCACATGATAACCAGCCTTAAAGACAGGCTCGAAGCCGTAATTTTCCAGATAATGTTCACGCCTTTTTTCCATCAGTTTTAGAATGGTAAAAAAGCAGTTGATACAATTCAGCTTTTTTGCCCCTAGTTGTTTGGGCCAGCTGATGACGACCTCATCTCCTACGTATTGATAAATTTCCCCTTTGGATCTACGAACTGGTCGGGCGATATCAAAGAAAAAATCATTCAGAAAGCCATGCCACTGATAATGTCCAATGGTTTCAGCGATGGTGGTTGAAGATCGAAGGTCCATGAACATAAAAATTCGTTCTTCCTCCACAGGCTGACGATAGCGCCCAATCATATAGTTGATGATCACATTGGGCCCAACCAATCGAACCATCAAGACCAAAAACTGTAAACCAAGCAGGGATAAAACGGAGTAACTGATGCTTCGCCAGGCACCTTTTCCAGATAACCATTCTGAGACCGCCCCAAAGCGGATAATATCAGACGTTTCGGTACTGCTGTCAAGCAGCGTATAAACAGAGATGACCAGAAATATGCTCAGGGCAACCACCAGTGCATATGATAGCGTCCGGGCAATCCATACCACAATGAACCTGCGGCGGCGCAAGCGAGACTGATACAGAATATAGTCCAACAACCTCGTCAGACCGCCGATCAAAAACCCGATGATCCCCCAAACCAAAAACCACTTCCAGTCCTGTATGGTTTCAAACCAGGCAAAGGCAAGGCCGATGGCCGCACCGAGCAGGCCTCTTTCAAAGGCTCTGGCAAACAATTGCTGGTTCAATTTTCCCATTGGGTTGCTTTCAGCCACAAACAACGGAAAAGGGCGGACGATTGCCAAATTTTAGACCGGTGAGCTTTTGAAAAGCTCACCGCTCCAGAAACACTGTCAGACTCCGTGCTCCCTGCGCACCAATCACCAGTGATTGTTCAATATCCGCCGTCTTCGACGGACCGGCAATGAATACCCCAAAGCCGGTGGTATCAATCTGAATCCGCTCATAAGCGGTATGCATATCCGCCACCAGATCATCCGGCTTCACCACCAGCAGCAGATGCTGACAGATGAAAGGTAGCACCCGCTGTCCCATTTCCGCTTCGCTCAACCAGAGGGCAGCATTTTCTGCTACGACCAATTGGGCAGGGAGAATAGCAAGATCGATGGCGAGCAGGTCATTCTCTGAAACCGTAGATGTAATTTCTGGCAGACGGGAAAGAATATTTGGGCAGTGTGGGAACAACTCATTCAAGCTATTCGGATCAAGTTTTCCTTGATAGACTTTCATCCCACTGCTTTCAGCCACTTTTTGAAACAAGGCCATCACATCCTGTCCAGTCCGATCAAAAGCGGGAATCTCCGGTGCAGCTTTGGCGTTGGGTTTATGTTGGCGAATGGCCGCCAATATTTTTTCTCTGCTCATGATGATCGGTTTTGGCGGTACCATTCCTGAAAACTTTG
>JBCBZF010000726.1:0-3847 GCA_039815525.1 Bacteroidota bacterium
GGTTCGGCACAAAGCTCTGCAGATCCAGCGTGTCCTCGATTTGCCGGACCTCGAGATCCTCTGCCGAGAGGACGGTCACTGCGACAGGGACGGTTTGCGTGGTTTCCGCCCGGCGCTGAGCCGTTGTAATCACTTCGTCAATCTGACCGAATGCGTGGGTGGGTAGCAACATTGCGCCGGCTAGGGCGGCAACGGATGCGCTGCGGGTTAGACGTTGAATTGTCATGGAAGTCGCTCCTTCAAGACTTCACGCCTCCATGTGGAGTGCGCGCCATGTTAACACTTTTGGTCCCGTGGAGCGTGCTCTTGACGGCCCGTCTCCCCTGCATCCGGTGAGGGATGGCTTCGCTTTCAGCGCGGTGATCATCAGTGATGTACTACCCGGCCGTGGTGCCATACATACCCAGTCTTTCCTGAATGCAGCCAACAAAGCGCTGGCCCGTAGCCGGATGTTGCTGGGAGAGTCTCCCAATCAGATCATCAATTACATGATTGTCAATGATGCGCAGGGTGATTCGACCATCCGCCAGTATGGCGTGGTGGATTTTGATGCCAACGGCAGCCCGCGTGCCGCGGCATTCACGGGCAGCAATTGCTTTGATGTCAAAACCCATCGCATCGGTCCGAACTATGCGATTCAGGGAAACATCCTGCTGAATGCTGCCATTGTGGACTCAATGGAGGCACGTTTTCTCACCACGAGCGGAACCCTGGCCGAAAAGCTGATGGCCGCTATGCAGGGCGCCAATGTACCGGGAGCGGACTCACGTTGTCTATCCGAAGGAGTATCCTCCTTATCTGCTTTCTTACGAGTTGCTCGCCCCAATGATGCCTACGGTTTTCCGTACCTGGATTTGGTGGTTGCATCGACCCCATTTGGCGTGGAACCGATCGATTCCCTCCAGTCTGCTTTTGATGGTTGGAGCCCACCCGAATGCAATTTTGCGATTCCAACTGACGCAGTGGTGATCAGCCAGGATACCAGTCTTGCGGTGGCATCTCTTTCAGATTATTGGGTATGCGAGGGCGATTCACTTCGCATTGAAGGCGGCTTTTTCAATACCGTCTTTCTGGAAAATAATGCCTACCTCCGTTTGCAGAGCATCAATTCGACGGTTTATATGAAAGACGGGTCCATTTTGGATGCCAGTGGGACAGGAGACGTGGAAGTATTTTATCAGCCTAATTCTGTGATTGTGGATTATGGACCAGAGCCCAGTCCGACGGCCTGTGATTCAGTTCTATTTGATTACACTGATGCGCCTGATGATGGTTGTCTGGCCTTGACTGCGCTCGAAGTAGAACCCCAGCGTCTGTTTTCCCTTTTTCCCAATCCCAGTCAGGGAGACAGCTTTATTCGATTGACGCAACCCCAATCCAGGGATCTGAGTTGTCAGCTGTTCAATGCTGCGGGCCAATTGGTCTGGGAGGAAGTACTGCGGGCTGGGGAGCAGGAAAAACGCATCCAAATCGATGGACTGTCAGAAGGGGTTTACTTACTTCATATCCACAATGAGCAACGGTTCCAGGTAGAAAAGCTGATACGATCCGCATACTAACTCAAACTTCTCCATTTATCGAATGAAGAGAAGCAGGGCCGAAACCACTGTTGCCGCAATGACGAAGGTCCGATAAATTTTCACTGGAATGCGCTTGACGATCCAGACACCCAGCACCGCTCCCAATGCGATTGCTGGCAGCATGGCGAGGTCCAGTATCACGGAATTGACACTGATGGTTTTCCAGACGAAAATGTGGAAAGGAAGTTTTGTTAGATTAATGAGCATGAAGAACCAGGCATTGGTTCCGATGAAGTCATTCTTTTCCAATTGCATGGCCAGGAGATAAACCACCATTACCGGACCGGCTACATTGCCGACCATGGTGGTAAATCCTGCTAAGAGACCCATCAGGGCCGCAAACCACCAATTATCCGGTACCTCAACACTTTTTCGTCTTTCAAGCCAGAGCATCAATCCCAGCCCGCCCAAAACGATGACTGCCATCAGTTGTCCAAATACTTCATCCGAGATATTGTCGCCGACCAGGGTGCCGAGTATCACGCCCCCGACCGCCCAGGGCAATACCCCCCATCCATCGGCCCAACGGGCCGATCGACTGTAGTAGAGCACCCCAAAAATATCGGCCAGAATCAAGATGGGTAGTAAGACTCCCGTCGAATCCTGGGCCCCAAATATGACGGCGAGAATGGGGATAATCACATTATAAATACCCGCTACGCCCGTCTTGGACATGCCGACGATCATGGCACATAGGGCAAGTAAGCCCCATTGAACCGGGCTCAGACCAAATGATTGGAGGGCTTCGATCATGCGTCAGTCAACTCTTCAGGAAAGCAAAGGTAATGTTTGATTACGGGTTCTGAGAGTGCCTGGACATTTTGCATATCAGAGGCTGAGGCCAGATCCCGCAGACGCCCATCTTTGTACCAAATCAGGATGGGCTTACTGCTTTTGTCAAAATAGGCCTGGTTGGATACTTTGCCGCCAAATACATAATAGCGGCTGCCGTGGGAAGAAATGTTGGCTTGCTTTTGCCAGGCAGCACGTTTGGCTTGAATTTCTTCCTTGGAAAAGGGCTCGTCCTGAATGCGAATCTTCAGCAAGCGTCGGTTGAGAATGCGATTGCACAGGTCGGACAGGACCTTGTCTTTGGTGTTTTGCCATTGTTTGATAGCAAATTCAATGTCTGCATCGTCCAGGCTGATGTAACGCTGAATCACTTCGTCAGTCAGATCATCTGGTGATATCTTTAAACTGAAAAAGAACCGTAATGTATCACTTAACCAAACTTTTTCCCCTGCCTCATGCAATTCACGTACCCGCTTGAGGACATTGACCAGAGTATACTCCGCCGACATGGCGGCTTTGTGGAGGTAAACCTGCCAGTACATCAGCCTCCGGGCCACAATGAATTTTTCCAGGGAGTAAATGCCTTTGTCCTCACAGACCAATTGTCCCTTGCAGACATGCAGGGTTTTGATGATGCGGTCGACGCCTACGGTACCTTCCACCACACCAGTAAAAAAAGTGTCCCGAATCAAGTAATCCATGCGGTCCATGTCCAACTGTCCCGAAACCAGTTGATGGAAAAAATGCCGTTCGTATTTGCCCTCAAAAATCTGAATGGCCAGATCCAATTTTCCTTTCAACTGCCGGTTGAGGTAATGCATCAGAGCGAGACTCATATCCTCATGATGCAGATTGGGGATGATGGCATGTTCTAGGGCGTGAGAAAATGGCCCATGACCGACATCGTGCAGGAGAATGGCGCTGAGGGCAGCTTTATATTCTTTGTTGGAGATATCGATTTTTTTGAAACGCAGGGTGTCAAGCGCCTGACGCATCAAAAACATGGCACCAAGCGCATGATTGTATCGACTGTGGACCGCACCGGGGTACACCAGGGAACTCAGCCCTAGCTGTTTGATGCGTCTAAGACGCTGAAAGACCGGTGTGTCAATCAATGAGAGAAGTATACCACGGGGAATGTCAATGAAACCATGCACCGGATCATTGATGATTTTGGATCGTTTGGGATTCCTTTTCAAAGGTCTGAGGATGAGATTTGACTGTCAATTTACAAGGAAATCCGTTGGGAGGGCAACGTGTGGAAATTTCGCCCGTATATCATTTTATCCAATTTCTTACAAACCCCACAATTTTCTCTTCTGGCATAGGTTTACTTTTCTGAACAATTGTTGTTAGTATTGGCAAACGGGAGACAAACAACCCGTTTCTGATCTGTTTGTATTGTTCACACAATCGATCTCGTAAACAATCACGCTTTTTTCTATGTCCAACGGCAAAATTCTCTGGGTAGACGA
>JBCBZF010000402.1:0-6015 GCA_039815525.1 Bacteroidota bacterium
AATCTGGATAAAAAGAGTCAGGCGACAATGAGTGTGCGTGATGCTGTAGGACGTATGGTTTTGCAACAACAACACTTGCTTTCAGCAGGCGCACAGGATATCGATCTATCGGTCTCCCATCTTTCCAGCGGCGTATATTTTCTGGAAGTGAGAGCAGGAGAAGATGTCAAACGCAAATCTTTTGTGATTCAATAACGACGACAACATGCAAAAAAAGGAGGTGGTTCCCCAGGAACAGCCTCCTTTTCCTTTTAGATGATTATGCTACAGACCGAAAACCCGGCTCGCCATGTAGCGAGAAACAATGACCAGAACCATCGCAACGATCGCGGCGCCTGCTTCCCCATCAGATGCGGCTATATGTGCCCCAGCTGCCATCAGCCCGTCAAAAAAGAGTCCCGTATAGGCCCATTCAGCCAAAAGTTTAGACTTTCGAGTGAGAATCGCGACGACAGCCAGTGCCTTCGCTACCGCCAATGGATAGACAATCCATGTAGGGAAGCCCAAGTTGGTAAAGGTTTGGCTGACTTGTTCATAATTTGCAAAATACATGACCGCCCCAGCCAGAAACAGAAGGCTCAGCAGGCCAGTTGCAATCCAATAGATGATTTTGTCTCGCTTCATTTTTGGTGTTGTTTTACCCAAAAGAAGCGATTATTTGTTTAAACATCAATGTTTCGACATTGAAATGTGTGGATGAGCATCAATCCTTTGCTTCAAGTTGAACCATTACTGGAGCGTGATCTGAAAGCCCTCGGGCCGCACTCAAGGAGCGGCAATCCTGTACGAAATCAATGCGTTCAGCTGAGACTTTATGAAAGGCGTCTGGGAAAAGAATGTTGTCAATCGGATGGAGGAAATACTGGCCTTTGCTACATTTTCGCTTGAGGGTTGTCGGAATCTTATGGAGGGCTGATTGATAATGTTGATTGTAAAATATTTGCCAGATTTTGTCCTGCTGGTACACATTAAAATCACCAGCCAGAATAAGCGGGGCCTCAGCAAATCGGCCCGGCATCTCGCTTAGTGCATTGATTTCAATTTCAGGTTGTTGATCATGCTTCCGGGCGTGAAAATTGACCAGCCAAAATGCCTGTTGACTTTTCAGGTGCATAAACTTTGCTAGGTATGGTTCCCGAAAACAACGTTCTGCCAATTGTGTATCAAGCCTTGGGGGACTTTTGAGGCGGAAAGCACGCTTTTTCCACAAAAAAGCATACCGCTCACTGATATAAGGAGAAGGACTACGTGTCGGGTCGCTAATGCGATAATCCCAATTCGCGCCACTTCGATTCAATAAGTCTGCGAGTTGTGCCACCGCTTTTGCGCCAGCTGGATCTTTGGCCACAACTTCCTGGATTGCGATCAAATCATAATCTTTCAAAATCTCTGCCATGCGGCCAAGTTCCCGGGCATCCTTGCTGCGTCCCAGATCCTGGATGTTCCAGCTGACAATGGTAAATGACTGCCCGAGAAGACCTGCTGGCCAAAGGACAAGCAGAATGCGTAGGCAAAAACGAAGAGAATTAACTGATGGCACGTTGGGATTGGAGAATATTAAGTGGAAAGTGGAGATGAAAGATGCTGCCTTTCTCTGGTTGAGAGCTAAGGCTGATGCGTCCGCCAAGGCTTTGGATGATCTTTTTGCATTGCGCCAGACCGATTCCACTTCCCTGGTAGCGGGTGGCAGGATGAAGCCTTTGGTACATCTCGAAGATCTTGTCCTGGTACTCAGGCTCGATACCAATCCCATTGTCAGAAACGCTGATCCAAAGCCCGTCCGGTTGTACCTGATGACGAATCACAATCCTGGGATGAGACTGTTGATTGTATTTGAGGCCGTTTTCAATCAGATTGCTGAGGAGTTTATGTAAGATACTTTTGGGCGCAAAAATGGTCGGTAGATTTTCCGTATCAATCTGCGCATTGGGATACTGAGGTTGATAATCGCGTTCAATCTCCGTGATGACCTGATTCAGATCTACCCAATTGTTTTCATTTTTACTTTGATCAATGCGTACATACTCCAGACTCTCTGTAACGAGATTGTGGAGACTGTGTGCACTTTGTCGAATTTGGTCAAAGTAAATTTGATTATCGTTTAAGAGTTCTTTCCCCAGGCGTTTTTCAAGTAGTCCAATAAAGCTGATAATAGAGCGAAGTGGTGTTTTCATATCATGAGAAGCCACAAAGGTAAAGCGTTCCAACTCCTCATTTGAATCAGCTAGTTTGTCATTCTGGGTTTTCAGGGAATCAATCAACTGTCGGTTTTCATCTGAATAGATCAGCAGCTCAGAAACGAATAAACTGACCATGCTGCTGATACACAAGGTAATGGCAAGGAAGACATACAAATTATTGGAGGCCTCTACCGTACGTTCACTCAGACCTCCGTAGTTGGCTTCGAACCATTCTGCGAAGACAAAAAAACCGACGTTCATACCGACCAGCAAAAGCCGAATGGATAAGTTGCGATGGAAAAGAATTGAGGTGAATACGAAGACCAAATAAATGGCTGGTAGATAGTTCTCTCCTTGATAGGTTATACTCAGAGCAAAAATGGCAAGTGGGTAGGCAATGTTCATGATCAGCGCCGCAACGGAGAACAGTTGCTTTCTATGCAGCAAAAGCAAAAAAATGCCAAACCCCAAAAAACTACCGATGATCAGCATTCCTTGCGTATCCTGTTCGATGATTTCCTCAACCAGGATAATGATCGAACATAAAATAGAAATGAAGGTCAGTTGATTAAAGATCCGCGCTCTGATCAGATCCAATCGTTTCATTCCTTGGTGGGTACCAAGGTCAAGGAGCGAATGGATCAGACTTGTCGCATTTGGAATCTTCATAACTACAATGAGTGTGTGATTGATGCCGTCGACTCAAACTACTGGCAAACAAAAATGACTGCACCCGGGTGTCTGAGGTTGTGTTTCTATCTATTGAGAAATATAGCACGCTGTTTCCAAATTGTGAAACTTTTTTCTGAAGAAAGACCAGTGAATGGATCTTGAAAAAACCTTGTTGTGGTAATCATTTATAAGGGAAAATAACGCCTAATGAAAAATTAATTTATGGCGTTACTTTTTTCATTTTACTGCGTCAAATAGCTAGGTATTTCCCGACGAAGACCTAACAACAAACCGCCCAATATTCATGAAGGAAACGGTTAAAGTGCTGAAAGCCCGACCTGTAAAAGGGGAGGGAGATGTACTGCAATCTGCAGGGGAGATTCTTGCATTGTTTCATGAAAGCCGCATCAGCCGCTTTCTGATTCATGCCCGGCATGCGCGTTGCCACAGTACCAATAGTCAGATGTTCTTTTTCGCCAACGAAAGCCTGCGCCAAATGGCGTTTGACTCGAGGATTCGGGTCGGCATGTTGGTGGCACCCAGAGATGATAGCTATGATTTTTTACAGTTGGTCTGCCACAATGCTGGGTACCAACTGCGGGTGTTTAGCGAAGAGAACTCTGCAATGAGTTGGTTACTGAATGACGTATCTGTGAATTAGTGAAGTTTGACAGTGGGGCCGGGCCATTGGGAACGGCCCCCTGTTTTATGTACGAATGGCATCTTTGCCCTTCTTGGCCCAGAGGCAAAAGCGAATCAATCCCTCCATTTGATTGAGGAGTTCAACATAATCAATTGGTTTTGCCAAAAAGAAGTTGGCACCTGCTTCATATGCGGTGGCAGCACATTTATAGTGCCGGTCCAGTGAACAAAGTGCAATTGGAATCAAGGCGAATACAGGATCCTGCCGAATCATTTCGATCAATTGGAAACCCGTGAGTCCTGGGAGCTGCACATCACACAGGATTAAACTTGGGAGTTGTTCATTCGGCTGTTTGCGGGAAGTCAACTTTTCCCAGGCTACCTCAGCTGATGCCGCCCAGTCCAATTGAATGGGAATCGCTAATTCCTCAATTGCGAGCCGGGCCAATGAAACTTGAGCAGGGTCGTCTTCAATCAATAGAAAGTCATCCATTTTGTCCAAACGCCTTCTGAATGTCTCCGATTTGTAAGAAAGTTTGAATTTAATAAATATACATAATATTCAAAAATCGGATAATTCTGCTTTTCTTCCGTTAAGGTTTTGGATGCTTGTCTGGGATGAAAATTCGTTTATTGAATAAGTCGGTAATTTATTTTTCTGAAGAGACTGTGAGAAATTCCCGGAAATATTGTTTCCGCTCCATGATGTCCAGCATGAATGCGGCCAATTGAGCCCTTGAGATCAACAGATTCGGCTTGGGCTGATTGTCGATGCTAATCCGCGTTTTGTGGAGATTGCGTCCACTGGTCAGACCAACTGGTCTTACGATGGTCCAATCAAGATTTTGTCTTTCCAGCATGGCTTCCTGTTTCTCATGATCGGTGTATGCCACACCGATATTGCTGTTTTTAATTAAAAATTGAAACCATCCAGGTAAATAGGGGAAGGTCTCTCGTACGCCCCAGGCGGACACCACGATAATTCTACGGATCTGATGCAGGTGCATGGCATGAATGATACGCTGCATGGTTTCGGAGAGAAAACTCTCGGGTGTTCTGAGTCTTGCCCATGGAAAGTCGGAACGCCGGGAAATATTCAGACAGCTGAGGACGACTTCACAGGCCTCAATGCCCTTAATGATGTCATTTTCCAGAGCTGGATCTCCTTTGATTAACTGTAAATTCGGGTGATTCAAGGAGATTTTGTCCGGATTACGGACCAGTGCTTGTACATGATGTCCTCTGTCGAGGGATTGAGAAAGGATTTGCTTACCCGTCCGGCCGCTACCGCCTAATACAAAAATCCGCATAAATGATGGAGAAAAAGCATGGATTCAAGAGAAATTCGGTGTGAGATGGGTAGCAAGCAAATACGGCATTTACTTTCCTTTTTGCAAGTATGGAATGTATTTATTTCGTTCGCTGTAAAGTATGGTGGGTCAGATCATTTGAGTTGTCGAATCTCCTGTGCTTTCATTCTGCCTGCGTGAAGAATGTGTTGAAATTGTGCCAGGTTTCCAGTAAATGACCTGGAAGCATGGTTTTCATACGGGTGAGCATTGATTCCTGAATGTAACCATAATATGCTTCTGCGAGGGCCGCACTCATGGAGGCAATCGTATCGGAATCACCTCCGATGGAAATGGCCAGCCGAATCGCACTTTCTACGTCATGGGATTCCAGAAATGCGATAATGGCTTGTGGAACAGAACCCTGACAGCTAACATCAAACCGATAGTTTGGCCGGATCTCGTCTAAGCTTTGACTGAGGTCATAGCCGAAATGAGTGCTAATCTGATCCTGAATCCGTTGCTTATCTGCTCCTTTCCTGGCCCAGAAAATTCCGGAGGCGATGGCTTGCGCCCCTTTAATACCTTCCGGATGGTTGTGGGTGATGGCGGCAGATCGACTTGCTTCTTCCTGAACAGTCTCAATGGAATCAAACGCCCAACCAATTGGACTCACCCGCATTGCAGATCCATTTCCCCAGCTGTTGTAAGGACCTTTTTTCAAGCCAAGCATCCATTTTTTGAAGGTGCCTCCAAAGCCAGCCAGTGGATATCGTAAAGCAAATTTGCGTACCCATTTCTCGTAATCTCCATCGGTCAGAATGGCCTGAGCAATCGCGAGGGTCAATACCGTGTCGTCCGTGAACCTGCAGGCGGGAACAAATAGTGGGAATTCTGTACTGAGATGGTTGTCCTTCTCGAATCGGGAACCGATGATATCTCCAATGATGGCACCTGAGAGCATATTATTCTGCTTGCATGAGTCGCTTATAAAATCGAACCCCATCTTCCACATCCTTGACCGCTACGCGTTCATTGACACCGTGAAACCCCGCCAAAGTAGCTGCGTCAAGATGGTAGGGGACAAAACGGTATACCTGATCACTGATTTGGTAATAATGCCTGCCATCAGTCGCACCGATCACCAGACTCGGTGTTACCAGGGTTTGCGGGAAGATCTCTTTAATGGTCCGTTCAATGTTGGTATACGCCTTGGTCCCAATGGGGGAAAC
>JBCBZF010001180.1:0-2062 GCA_039815525.1 Bacteroidota bacterium
ATCATGCCCATCATACCTGAACGAGAGCCTTCTTTCATATGGACCAAAATAGCAGTGATGTCGTGATCCTCTTCTACATGCTCATGATGGTCCTGTTCATCGCCTTCCTCGTGATCGTGATGGTCGTGTGCATCGCCTTTTTCGTGATAGTGATGGTCGTGCGCATCCTCCTCCTCATGTTTATGTTCTTCTTCAGCATGATCATGGTGTTCACCGTGCATTTCAAGTATACTTTCAGGTGCGGTCAGGATCAACTGGTCCAAAACACTGCCATTGGCTTCCAAAATCCCAACAACTGTGAACGGGTGATCATCATGCGCATGCATGCCATGGCCGCCGGCGAACTGATCACCTAAGGACAACCCTTTTTCTCTGGCGAGATTTGCTCCAATGGTCGCTTCCATGCTTTTCTGCCAAAGTTTCCCTTCGGCTAATTTGCCTTCATATAATTCGAGATAGCTTTTTTCTGTACCGAGTATCCGGAAGCCATCAAAGTTATCACCATAAGAAAGCGGAATCACGGTTTCGATGGCCCGATTATTTGCCCAGGCATGTGATAGAGAATCATATAAGCGGTAAGGAATATTGCCTGTGGGATCATCAATGTGGTATACATTTGCAAGGATGAGCTGCATGGGGCTCCCCTTGGCGCCCAACACTAAATCAATCCCTCGTAGATTGCGTTTGAATTGTTCATCCAACTGATGATTCAGGAGGAGAAGAAGGGAAATGGTTCCCACACCCAACAACAGCAATAGCAAGCTCATCAGCGTCGATAGAGGGCTAGAAATGAGATTGCGGAAACTAAGCTGGAAAAGACTCATAGGGTGATTTGCTGTTCGAAATGATCTTTAAGACGCTGGTCGTGGGTTACAATGATCAAACTGGCCCCCTCTCCCTGACTATGGGTTTTGAGCAAAGAGACTACTGAGGTGCAGTTGGTGTCATCCAGTGCGGCCGTTGGTTCATCTGCAAAGAGGACACTTGGGTGATTCAGCAAGGCTCTGGCAATGGCAGCCCGCTGCCGCTCGCCAACACTCAGAGCCCTGGCTTTGGCATGCAAACGGTGCGCGAACCCAAGTCGCTCTGCCAATTTCTTGATGCGCTGTGGATCTTTGGGCAAGCCTGCAATCTTGCGACTGAGGCGCAGGTTTTCAGCAATGCTGAGAGAGGCAAGAAAGTGCGGCTGCTGATAGACAATGCCAATGTTTTGCCCCCGAAAGCGATCAAGCTGCCGGGCACTGAGACTTCCCAGTATTGTCTTGTCGATGCGAACCGAACCAGAAGAAGCCCGGCGCAGGCCAGCCAGGCATTGGAGGAAGGTGGTTTTCCCTACGCCTGATTGCCCCAGAATCAACATCGCTTCCCCTGCGGCACAGTTGAGGTCCGGGAACTGAAAAGAAGTTTCTGGACCATAGGAGAATGTCAATTGATTGCTTTGGATCATAGGGCTCCTGTCTTGTGCAAAACTACAGCTTTTTCAACATCTGTCATCAGAAATTCATCGATACTGATGGTAAATTCTGTCGCATTGCTTATTTTTGCAACAAAATTGCAAAATGAGCAAAAACCTTCATTTTTCAAGGCGTTGGGCGGATTATGTCGGGATGATTAGCGCCTTTGTCTGTCTGCTTCATTGTTTGGCTGCCCCCATTCTTATGGCTTTCGGCCGTCAGGTTCAGCATCACCATCTTTTTGATGAGAGCTGGAACTATCTGTTTCTGGCTGTTGGCTTACTTGCTGTTTGGTTCAGTGCGCGACACGCTGAAAAAAACTGGATGCGCGTCTTACTTTGGACAACTTTTGGTTTCCTGGCAACCGGTGTTGTTTTTGAAGGAATGGCAGCATGGTTTGATGGCCTGATTTACATCTCTTCCATTGCGTTGATTACAGCGCATCTCCTGAATCTGAGAAAACACCTACATGAAGCCAGAATTGCTGGCCTGTCTTCTAAGAAATCTTCTATTTCCCAGGCCGCTTAATCTTTTTTTTAGGAAAAAAATAATGTTGGAAACCCAGATTCCAGTAAGGATAGGTGTGTCGATATGATTGACTGACCAAT
>JBCBZF010000016.1:0-20267 GCA_039815525.1 Bacteroidota bacterium
GTCGGCGACCAGGGTCAGACGATTTGCGATCGCGCCCTAGCCTGCCAGGTCAACCTGCGCCGCATTGACCCCGACACCCTGGGCCTCTTTCCAGAAAAAACTCCCACCATCTCCCTTTTTTTTGACCTTCAAAAGCAGATGGAGGATGCACCACATTCTGTCGAGAGGAGATTGAATATTCTCCCCCTTGGTAACAAAATTCAAAGTTTAGATTTTCGGTAGAACATTGGCCCACTATATTCTTCTGTAGGCCCAATATTGCTATCATAAAAAAGAGGATCAAAAGTTGACCTTTCGGCTGACATACGTATAATGATATGTTATTCGGAAGGATTTTTTTCAAAAAAATTGAGTACGTTTGATATTTCATTAATCTACAGGTTACCTCCATTGATATTGAATAGAATAGTCACTTGAAACCATTCATCGAATACGGGGAAAGGTGAGTTGAATCAAATGTTATAGTGAATGTATAGCTGCCAAGTCCGATAGTTCTGAAGGCTGATAGCAGATGAATCATTTCGTAAATAGTTTATCCATCGGCCACCGAATGAGATACCACGTCGCTTGACGATATTTCCAAGGGTAAAGTCAACGAAACAGGCGTGTTGATAGGACGCAAAATCAAGCCCTTTTTCCATGAGAGTAGTACTCAATGTTAGGGAAGGAATGTATCCAGCAGAAATACTGATAACCCGAAGTCCAAATATATTCGGCACAATCCGAAGCTGAAGAGGGAAATCAAGCATACAATTCCGGAAAGAGAGGCTGGAATCTGGCAAAACGAAATGATGCTGATGGATCAGGCCTTCTACCTGCCAAAATAAGCTATTCGAAAGGAAACGCAGTTTGGTTCTAATCGGAGATTTAAAACTCACTCCTGCATGCCAACCCTCGAATTGACGCAGAATTGGATTTTCCAATGCACTTTGATCCCCACCAAGTTTGAGGCCAAATCCAAAGGGGAGGCGCCTTTTGGGCCTTTTTACTACGAGTCTCCCAGGTCTGTCTGCATAGGTTAAATTACCGTCGAAGAGAACAGCGAGCTTTGTAGAGATAATCTCTCCAGGCTTAAAATCATAAGAGGAATCAACTTTAACTTCAAAAAGAATTGCTCCGGAACTTCCTTCCGTCCCTTTCTCCGTTAAGACGTATCCACAACTTGGACCATAATTTTGATCCTGTCCATTACAAGGAGGATTCAATTTTCTAATGAGGTACCAATGAGGATACAGAGACAATTTAGAATGCCCATGCTCCAAAGCATCGGCTTCTTCGGGAGTATAAAACAAATGTCTGTAAAGATTTTGAGTGTATTCAGGCAGCTCTGGAATGGAGTCCCCACAAAATCTTGGCGAATAAGTCAGATTACGGATACTGGCAATATCAAAGATCTCTTTGGCTAAAATGGGAATGACAGCAACGTAATCCCGAACTTCACCATCGCCTAGATTTTCGAAAGACATTCGACACCTTAATTGATTAAGCTGTTTACCTGGATCTATTTCATTTGGGGAGAAAACTATTTCATTAGGATCTCGCGATCGCTTTATGCGAATTTTAATTTTAGATACATCCTTTCCAGCATAAACAGGCAAGAACGGATTTTCATCCCACTGAAAATTTCTTTCACGACTTGGCTCATAAGTTCTAAGTGAGCTTTCACCAATAAACATAGAACTTAAATGCTGAGCCGTAGTCAGTTGGTCCTCGTTCCAGCTTAAAGTAACTGAAAACTCGTAGGTACTATCTTCTGTACTGGGATTAATATCACAGGAATTACATACTGGCAGTAAGTCGAGGAATACTGCATGTTCTTCATCTGGGGCTAGAACTTCGCTCCAATAAATTTTTCGTGAGTCAACGGTGGGTTCCAGATTGGTTACAGGAGGTGAACCCAGAATGTAATTTCTGGCTAGGCCCGAGTTTAACACCCTCGTACCTGGAGGAATCTCCAATTCAATATCCGCATTTCGAGGGTTATTTGTCGGATTTCTATACATGACGATGATCGTAGCAATGTCTTTCGCCTGAGCGTACTTTCGTCTTGAATAGATTTGAATAGCACCCCGATTGGAGCTATTTATAAAATTCGTTGGTACTTGCCTACTTGAGAAATTACCCGCGTGGATAGTTTTTCGGTATTCTGGTGGCTCATTGGTAGATCCTTTTACAGGAGTAGATTTAAGAATCACCTCATAGCTCCCACCCTGATGATATTGGTGAGTAAATGTATCATCCAACCTCCCATTTTGATAAATGCGAATAGGGGATTTTACACCGCTACAACCTCTAATCTCAGGATTACATGCAATGAGAGTATCATACATACCATCTCCCCATTCAATGAAAAACGACCAATGAACGGTCTCTTGCTCACCTATCATGGCTGGCGGCGGATTCCCATAACTACTATCTGGAATAATTCGAAACGTGCATAATCCGCCCCCTGAGCTACTAACCAGTTGCAGGATTGGGCCAGTATTCGCATACAAGCGAGGACAAAAGATTGATAGTAATAGAAGAGAAAGGCAAACAAGCCTATGTTTACTAGTAATTCTACTTAATCCATCAACAATAAGGATAAGCTGTCTCTCTCGAGTTAAATTAAATCGTTTCATAGATCCCGTTTTTTTCCTCTTAGTATGCAAGGGACCAAAAGCGTTAACCTCCGGTAGAGGGTGGGAAGGGAAAATGAATGTTTAGCCTGACATTCTCTTGACTCAATATAGCAAAAAAGCGAGAGAGTGGTTAACGTTTTTCGCATATGTGAGACTAAGTGTCTGCAGACTGGCAGCTGAGCCAGCCTGCCTCAACCCATTTAATCACTTATTTCCACATGGACAATCAACCTCAATTCGAATTATTGGGTCAGAATCCCGCCCGGGAGATCCCCAATTTAAGTTTAAGCAATCAGCGCATTCTGGAGGCGGTTCTCCAACGCCAACAGCGCTTTCAGCTTGATCCCCGCCTCATCACCCCCTGGTGGGCCCGACCATGTACCGTCAAAGTATTGTTGTTGGCCGACAGTCGCTTGAACTTTGGAGATGACAATTTCGGCCTTTCCACATTCATCTCAGTTCTCTTAAACGACGCCCGCAACTACGTACGTTTTGAGTTAACACTGGCCCACAGAAGCCGGGGAGATTTGACCGGAGGACACGCCTCTGAAAGCAATCCACAGATTGTACGAAGACTACCCAACTTCCGCTTTGACAATGATGAGATGTTCACCCCGGACATGTATGATGAAGTCTGGCTTTTCGGATTTTCCTCGGGACGAAACTATCTATCTGCGGATGAACTCAGGCGGATCAATCAATTCATGAATGAAGGCGGAGGGGTATTCGCAACTGGTGATCATGGAAGCCTCGGCTCGGGCATGTGCAGTGCAATCCCAAGGGTGAGATCCATGCGTCAGTGGACCGCCGCTGCCAATAACTCCATGAGAGGGCCTATGCGCAATGACACCAATGAGACCAGATTTGGCCGAGATGAGGGTTCTCAGTTTGATGATCAGTCTGATGATGTGCCTCAGACCATTCAGCCGAAATTATACAGCAGTCGGATTTCCCTCCTGCTTAGGGAGAGATATCCACATCCGCTTTTGTGCAGTCCATTGGGTATTATCAATGTAATGCCAGATCACCCACATGAAGGGGAGTGCACGATTCCGGACAATCTGACACTAAAAGATATTCTGGGTGAAGATGAATATCCTGCAAATGTCACCCCGGAAATCATTTCTACTTCCAATGTACAAGCAGGGAATAATCCGGCTGGCAAAGAACGAACCATTGCCCATTCTTTTGGAGGCATTTGTGCCTATGATGGTCATCGGGTGGATCGGGGACGGGTTGTTACAGATGCTACCTGGCACCATTTTGTAAATGTAAACCTTATCGGAGAGCTAAATGACAGGGATGGTCTTGAGGAAGATCCGATTAAAGACCGGGATGGGGGCATGGGATTTCTGGGCTCAGCAAGCGGCCGGGCTGCACTTGAAAAAATCAAGCATTACTATGTCAATCTTGGTGTCTGGCTTGCAAGGCCCCGGCAACAGCAATGCTTCAATCGTCGCCTGATTATCATTGCCTTCAATCAGCACCGGGTGCATGAAGCTTCCATGCTGAATCCCGATCTGAATTTTCGCCTGGTTGATTCGCTGACGCTCTTTAGCATTGGTACGCATGCCCGTGATGTGATTGGCAAATTGGCCGGTCAATGTCGTAAACTCCAATTTGCGATTGATATCTTCCGGCTACATGCTCCGCGATGGGTCGAAATGATTGATCCCTGGAGTCAGGGAGAACTGAAGCTTGCCCAAGCCAACTCAGCATTGCCCATGATCGATCTGGAACCGGTTTTGAATGTCGCAGTAGGAACGGCGATGCTGAAGCTTCGTGATCAGGTCGGCATGATCGATGAGCCTATTGATGATGAGATGGAAAACGTGATCGGGAAAGCATTTGAAGAAGGGATGATCGAAGGTTTGCAATCCGGGATCAAAACCCTGAAAAACAATGCCACTTTCTGGGCAAAGGCTGATTTTGAAGTACTCCCGGATCTCGAATATGTGGTAGAAGGGGTGATCTCGGATGAAAGCGGTCAGCCTGTGTCCAATCTCCTCGTCCGTGCGGTAGACCTTGATTTCAAAAGTGAAAGCCCCCTGGGATTTACGGCGGAAACGGATGAAAATGGTCATTACCGCATTCCCTATTCCATCACCGACTTTAACAGTGGCAGAATGGCGGAAGGTGGCGCAGACATTGTCCTTTACATTTATCGGGACAATGAGCTGTTGATGAAGACGGAGATGCAGGCAAATTCACCCGTCCAATCCACCATCAATTGCACGCTGAGATAGGCCAATCGAAGCAACGAAATCACCTATACTGTAAGATCACAGAGAGGAAGTCTGACAAGGCTTCCTCTCCCCTCTTTCATTGATGTGCTCTGTATATGAAGAGCAGCTACGCATCTCTAAACATGTGTCCCATTCTTATTCGCAACATGCCATGTCAAGAACAAGTCATCATTCAAATAACACCATGAATAAGGTAATCGTTGGTGTTCTGGTTTCGGTTATTTCCGCGGTCATCATCGCCTATCTCGGACTCAATCGAACTTCTCCTCCCGTTCCCACGCCATCATCCACATCAACCGTTAAAATGGGAGAATGGTGTTGTGATGCCTGGGGGAACAAAAGATGTCAACTGGTTTCAGGCGCTCCGGTCGGGAATTCCTGTTATTGCTATGGCATTGTTGGGGCGGGGACCATTTGCCAATGATATTTGGTTTCATCCGACTATCAAGGCTTAAAAACTGATGGAGACCAAAAACAAAAAACCCGGCCAGGAGGCCGGGTCACACACTGTATGATGATGAACGACTGTAAACAATTTAGAGTTGAATGGTGTAGGAGTAGAGACGTTGCTGGCGTCGGTAACGCTGTGGATAGAATCCAGAGATTTCTACATCCCCGCTCTCATTTTCCAGAATCCGTGTCAATTCAGTTGAGGATTCAAGCGGATACCCATTCACTTTGGTGATCACAAAGTTTTCACGCATTTCGGTCTGCTGGCGCACTTTTCCGGCATAAAGTCGGTTAACCAACACACCGCGCTCAGTTCCCAGGGCTTCTCTTTCTTCAGCACTCAGATCGCGTAGATCAAGTCCCAGAGAATTGAGGGTCAGACTGCGTTCCGGCGCCTCAACCGAGGTTTCACCTTCCTGCGTGGTCAGCTGCACATCGAAGTTCCGATAGCTACCATCCCGGTATACTTTGACATCCACGATGTCGCCAGGTCGGTTTCGGGTGATCAACTCGAGCAGCTTCGCATCATTTTTGATTTTGATGCCGTCGATGCTCACGATCACATCACCAGATTGAATCCCTGCTTTGCCTGCGCCACCGGTTTCTGAAACGCCTTCTACCACAACTCCTTCGGTGATATCCAGGTTCAGTTTCTCAGCGGTTTCGCCATCCAGGCTGGCCGCATAAGTGATACCAAGGAATGCACGCTGTACCTTGCCGTAAGTCTTCAGATCGGTTACGACTTTCTTGACGATGTTGGCAGGAACGGCAAAGGCATAACCAGCATAGGCACCCGTTGGTGAAGCAATCGCGGTGTTGACACCGATCAGTTCACCACGAAGATTGACCAAAGCACCACCTGAGTTACCAGGATTGACGGCAGCGTCAGTCTGAATGAAGCTTTCGATGGCCATCCGGTCCTTGATGATCTCAAGATCGCGTCCAATTGCACTCACGATACCAGCGGTGGCAGTAGAAGCCAGATTGAACGGATTGCCAACGGCAAGCACCCAATCTCCAACCCGTACCGCATCTGAATTGGCCAGTTCAATGGCCGGTAAGTCATAACCCTCAACTTTGATCAGACCAAGATCGGTAGATGGATCTGTACCAACCACGGTCGCTTTATAGCTTCGGTTGTTGTATAAGGTTACATTGAGTTCGTCAGCATCAGCAATGACATGATTGTTGGTCACGATATAGCCATCGGTGCTGATGATGATGCCGGAACCAGAGGAAATATTCTGGCGACTGTTGCCATTGTTGCCGCGCTGAATGCCAAATAACTCATAAAATGGATCGGCAACGCGATTTTGTCTGGTGGCAATGGATTTGATGTGGACCACTGCTGGCAGGGCCGCATCGGCGGCGACATGGAAATCAGCCGGTCCGGTTGCGGCCGCTGGAGAAAAATCCAGGTCAACCTGACGGGCAAAAGAATTGTCAGCTTCTAATTGATTCTGGGTCAACAATTGCTTCTGTTGGCCCATCCCTGAATAGTGATAGCCTGCAATGCTTAGCCCACTCACCATCAGGGAAACGAAGAGATATGAAAGGAAGTTCTTCATTGCAAAAACAGTGTTTTGTTTGTTTGTTACACTCCAAAATACGGGGGTACTATCCTTGAGTTTGTCCCATTAACGAACTTTAGCAAAACATTAACAGTTCATTTAGAGAGTCAAAAATGGCGGCAATGATTGGGGGGAACTGGAATATTCTCAAACTTTACGCTCCTTTTGTCCGTTCCTGAAATCCAGACTAACATTTCCTTTGAAACATCTCCGCACCCTTTTCTTTCTCTTTACGGCGAACACTATTTCAGGCTTTGCACAAGGCATCACCATGCTGGCCATTCCCTGGTATATCATTCAAACGGAAGACGGAAAATTCCTCAATGCAAGCATGGTCGCAGTGGTAACCCTGCTCTCGCTGTTCTGGGGCTTGTATGCAGGCACCCTGGTTGACCGCTACAACCGCAAGCATATTTTTCTCAGTCTGACGGCCATCGACTTTTGTATCTTGCTATCCATTGCGGCCATTGGCTTTGTCCTGGGCACGGTACCTTTCTTTCTCATCGCAACGGTTTACCTGGCGACCATTTTCACCTACAATGTCCACTATCCCAATCTCTATGCATTTGTACAGGAATTGTTTGAGCCGGAAATGTATGGCAAAGTCAACAGCGCCATTGAGATACAGGGACAAACCACCAATTTTCTGGGGATGATGATCGGTGCCCTTTTGCTGGACGGTTCACCAGATTGGGCACTCTGGCCCCAATGGCTGCAATTCGACGCCTGGCAATTGCATGAAATTTTCCTGCTTGACGGCAGCACCTACATATTGGGATGTGTGTTGATCAGCCAGATTCCCTATCGCCCTTCAAAGGATAAAAGGATTGACAAAGGGGCGATCCTGCTTCGCTTAAGACAGGGTTTTGGATATTTACAAGAGAACCGGGCGCTCTTTATTTTCGGTCTGGCCTCCTACGTGCTATTTTTCTCTCTGCTGGTGGTGGTACAGGCGGTCGCACCGATTTATGTCAATGACTATCTCAAAGAACCAGCTTCAGTTCTGGCTTTGTTCAAAGGCAGCTATGCCATTGGTGCGATTACCGCTGGCATCATCGGTTTGTCGGCTTTTGTGCGGCGAACCAATCTGATCAGTCAAATCATATTTCTCCTCGGCGCGGCCGGTATCTTATATCTCACCTTAGCCGCCACACACTCTGTCCCACTGACGATCGGAGCTGCCATTTTCCTGGGCATCTGCAATGCCGGCACGCGTATACTGCGGATTACCTATCTGGTACGCATTGTCCCCAATCATGTGATTGGACGGGTCAATTCGCTCTTTGCCGTCCTCAATGTCCTGATGCGGGTGAGTTTTTTGACCTTGCTGACCATTCCATTCTTCTCTGCTGAAGCCAATGGTCCCAACATTCGCTATGCCATTGTTTTACTGGCAGGTATCATGTTTCTCGCCGCAGGCACGCTTTTGATCACTTTTCGCCGTTTTAGTCAGAAAGAAGCTTTTGGATAAATCAGATATGGCACTTCATTGAATATAAGGATCTGTCATCTTCCGGGGAATAAGCCTTTTCTTCTTATGTTCTTTTCCTGTGATGAAAAGAACCAAAAATCAAGACGGAAAAATGCTACCATCACACCAATCCCAACGCTACCCCCGCTTTTCCGTCAGGCCATCACCGCACCTGTTTACTTTTCTTGTATGCATATTACATTTCCATTTTGCAGCTTATTCTCAATCTCAACTTGGTTTTCAGGGAGGCGTTTCCTTTAGCTTTGGGACCCATCTTAGCAGGATTGGATTCAATGTCAGGACCTACGCCTTATCAGATCGTCTGCAAGCCAACCTTGGCCTGGCAGGATTCTATAATTTCCGGCAGCTCGGTACAGATAAGCATTGTCTCGAAATCCAGGCGCAGGTGGGTATGTTGGTCGGTGTGGGTAGCTATCGGGAAGAGGAAAAAGTCTTTGTCCATGAGATGGGCAATCAAACCAATTACCGAAATGCAGTCGCATTCGCCTACAATCTATACTTCGACCAAAGTGGCACCAATCAACAAAGTGGGACATTCGGCTTGCATATCGGTGATGTTTTGTGTGCTTTTGAAAATGACTTCCTGGGCTTTTCTGGTGATGACAAATTCCGCACCGGTAGTTTTGGAGTGTATCTCAACCGCCCGACGACCCGATTGGGAATCGAGCTGCTGATTTGGACCGGAGACCCCTACAGCAATCAGGTGGTAAACAAAGATGATCCGGATTTCCCGGCACGCTACGGCTATCTGGATATTTCACAGGCACCTTATGGAAATCATTCACTTGGCGCAGTGAATCTGCGCATCGATCAGCACTTGCCACTGAATCAATTTGCCAGTGCTTCACTTGGTATTGATGCCGAACAGGTCCGAAATTGGTTCCAGAATAAATTGATTCACGACAATCCACTTCTGCCCATAAATTGGTGGGGCGCGCAAAACCCCCACATTCCCATGCTGGATCAGGATGGACAGCCATATTTGTACCGTGAAGGACAACGTATCCGGACACCACGTCTCTATGCGCAGTTCAGTGCCAACCCATCCTTGTTTTACTAAGTCTCACAAGCCAAATTTGCCATATGAAGGTTAAGGTCTTATTTGTATGTCTGGGCAATATCTGTCGTTCTCCCATGGCAGAAGGCCTGTTTATCCATCAGGTCGATGAAGCCGGGCTGACGGATCAGTTTCACATTGACAGCTGCGGTACGGGTGGTTGGCATGTAGGAGAAAGGGCAGATGGAAGAATGCGGCAGACTGCCGCCCGACATGGCGTAAACTTGCCTTCGATTTCCCGCAAAGTGCGGCTGAGCGACTTTCGCGACTTTGACTACATCCTGGCCATGGATGAAAGCAATCTGCGTGATTTGCAGGAATTGGAAGCCAGTGTGGCTGACAGCCATGCGCAACTGTTCAAAATGCGCCATTTTGATCCCCAGGCACCCAGTGCTGATGTGCCAGATCCCTACTACGGGGGGCAGAGGGGCTTTGAAGATGTCTATGAGATGCTGGTGCGCGCCTGCGCCAATTTGTTGGCGTTTATCCGAAAAGAAAAGGGAATGTAAACACAAGCCGCAGCAGGCAAACACCCACTGCGCTTAATACATCTTATGACTCAAATACTAGTGAATATCTCCCATCCACTTGCGCAGTGTAGGGACAAGGACCAGTAGCACCACCGCCGCGGCACCAACCACAATCACACCCCAGGTCAGATACACATCGCTATAGCCAGCAATCGCTTCCAGTGCTGGTGCATCTTCACCGGGACCAGCCGCAATCTGTCCGAGTTTGCCAGCCAGTTTGTGGGCCAGGGAAATGGACAGGAACCAGGCGCCCATCACAAAGCCAACGATCTTCGCGGGCGACAATTTTGTTACCATGGACAGACCAACCGGAGACAAACTCAGTTCGCCTGTGGTATGGAACAGATACATCAAGACCAGGAAGATGATCGGAATGAGATTTTGCTCATTGACAAAGTATTTGGCTCCCAGGACGATGACTGCATAGCCAATCGCCATTTGGACCAGACCCCAGAAAAACTTCATCGGGGTAGAAGGCTCTTTTCCGGCTTTGTTGAGACGCAACCACATATTCGAAAAGAGGGGCGCCAGCAGGATGATGAACAAAGCATTCAAACTGGCCAACTGAGAAGCGACCACCTCTGAGCCAAAGATATTTCGATCCACATAGCGGTCAGCCAACAGGGTCAGAGAACCACCCGCTTGTTCGAATAAGGCCCAGAAAATGGTATGGAAAAAGAAGAGGACCACCACCACCAGGAGTTTTCGTCCTTCTGCTTTATCGGGTAAGGTAAGGGAAGAATAAACCAGGTAACCGATGATCAAAGCACTGATGACCAGAAGCGCAATGTCCGTAACATGTTCGCGGTCCAGCAGCAGGCTGATCAGCGGAATGGCCACGATCGAACCAATGATCACCATCCATTCCTGATTGATGCCCGCAAATACAGGTTGCTTGAGTTTTTCCGGATTGGGTGGCAAGCCCTGATCGTGGTAGTCTTTCATATTGTTCCAGAACACGATCAGTCCTAAAATCATTCCTACGCCAGCCAGGCCAAAGCCCCAGAACCAGCCCACTTCTTCACCGAGGTACCCGCAGGTCAATGGTGCGAGAAAGGCACCAATATTGACGCCCATGTAGAAGATCGTAAAGGCACCGTCTTTCTTGGGATCGTCTTTGTCGTAGAATGTCCCGAGGAAACTGGAAATATTGGGTTTAAAGAATCCATTTCCGACCACAATCAGGGAGAGGGCCATGAAAAAGATCCACTCAATGCCTTCAAAGGCTAAGACAAAGTGCCCCAGCGCCATCAGAATGCCACCCAGGATGACGGCTTTGCGGAAACCAAGGATGCGGTCTGCAATCAGCCCACCAATGACTGGTGCGGCATAGACCAGGGCACCGTAGGCGCCATAAATCCCCAGCGCCCTTTCATCTGCCATTTCATCGCCAAAGAAGAGAACTTTGGTCATGTACAGCGTCAGCAGGGCACGCATGCCATAAAATGAAAATCGCTCCCACAACTCCGCAAAAAAGAGTGTAAAGAGCGCCTTGGGATGGACCTTTCGTTGCGAAAGCACCACCACCGGCACATAGACCAATACAAAGATCCATGCGACAATGAGAAAAATTAATGCAGAACTCATGTAGTAGAAAGTTTGTCGACTTTTTCGATTCGGATCATCAAGATGACGCTTCGGATGACGCCATCAGTATAAAAGAAAACGGAATGGCAGTTAGTTGCTACCATTCCGTCGTATATGTTTTATGCGTAAGCTTCTTCTGTTTCGGATTCTGGTTGTAAGTCCTCCGCGCCATGGGTCAGGCGTTTGAGTGGTTTGAGCAAGGCAATCACCAGCAAACCAAAGACCACACAAAAGATGGTGATACCGGTAAAGATGGTCAATTCGCCAAATTCCGTGGCTGATTCACCCAGGATACCGGCTACTTTATTTCCCAGACCAGTCGAGGCGAAATAAACCCCCATCATGAGAGAAGCATATTTGGCGGGGGCCAGTTTGGTGATAAAAGACATCGCCACTGGAGAAGCACACAACTCACCCAGTGTATGGAGGAGATAAGCCAGGGCCAGCCAGTAGAGTGCCGATTCACCCAGTGCTTCATACTGTTTGGAAGCGGCTACCATGAAGGTAAAACCAAGTCCCATCACAATGACACCAACCGCCATTTTGAAAATGGAGGAAGATTCGCGGCCTTTCATTTTCCATTTATACCAAAAACCTGCAACTGGAACCGCAAAAAGGATGATGTAAATGGGGTTAAAGGATTGCATCACCTCAGCAGGGACGGTCCAACCAAGCACCACACGATCAGTCTTCGATTTGGTATAGAGACTCATGAGTCCCCCGGCCTGCTCAAATGCACCCCAGAAGACAACGACAATGAGAAATGCCAGCAATAAAACTACATAACGATCTCTTTCCACCTTAGTATTCAGATCCTGATAGAAAGCCATCATCATTCCAACTACCAGCGAAAGGAAGATAAACAGCAATCCATATTGCCAGGATTGTGAATAGGTCCAATAGATCGAGCCAGCCAGGAGCGCACCTGTTATTGCGAGCTTGATGGGACTCTTAAACAAGTTTTGCAATAGCTCTCCAAGATTTACCTGATCATTGCTTTGGCTTAAATCAACTTTATTTCCAACATGCGGGAGATATTTTTGCCCATACATATACACGGCCTGGCCAATCAACATCCCGATACCCGCCAGACCAAATCCAACGTGCCAGCCATATGCATTGGCCACAATCCCTACAATGATACTTGCAGATGCTGCCCCTAAATTGATTCCCATGTAAAAAATGGAAAATCCTTTGTCTCGTCTTTCGTCTCCTTCTTCATACAATCCACCGACCATGGTTGAGATATTGGGTTTTAACATCCCCACACCGGCAATGATGAATCCTAAGCCCACAAAAAATGCTGTGTCGGCTTCAAAAGCGAGCGCAAGGTGACCGATACACAACAACGCACCACCAACCATTACAGACTTTTTCTGTCCCAAAACACGGTCAGCAATAATCCCTCCCGGAATTGAGGCGACATATACCAACATGGTATACCAGCCATATAAGGCAAGGGCTTCTTTTTCTGTCCATCCCATGCCCGGGTTTTCACCCAATGTTTGCGCACTTAGATAGAAGACCAAAATGGCGCGCATGCCATAGTAGCTGAACCGCTCCCACAGTTCGGTCATAAACAGCACGTACAGCCCCACGGGGTGGCCAAAAAGCTGCTTTTGGTGCACTTCATTTGTGTTGCTCATAGGAAATTCCGATCAATCAAAGTTCTAATCAATTGCTTAAAATAGACCAAAGCGGCTTAAAATGAAAACCCAGCCCTATGGAAATGAATATTCGTGTGGCATTCGGAGGATGTGTGTGACGAATGGGGAGGAGGATGCGATTGGGACCAGGAGAAAAGTTTAGCAAGTCTCGCATTTTTTCACCCTGAAATGTTAGGCTAACGGAAGATGTTTTTGGGTTTTCATATAGAGTTTTCGCATTTTTACAGCCGGAACAGGAATGTCGTAGCTTAGGAATGAATTTCGTCTCGCATTATTTTCTTGATCGGGAGACAGAGGACGCTGCCTATTTATTGGGTGTCATCTCCCCTGACCTGGTGTCTATCTTTGATCGCTCCGTGCGTTTGAAGGAGAACAGCCTGCCTTTGATCATGGAAAATGAGTCGCGACCGGAAGAAATCAGCTTCTACAATGGTCTGCTGCGTCATTTTGAGGTGGATGCCCTCTTTCACAGCTCAGACTTTTTTACCAGCGAAACCGGCCGGATCGGGGAAATGATCAGAGACGTATTTGAACCACAACAGGTTCGTCGCAGCTTCTTTGTGGCCCACGTTCTGCTGGAATTATTGCTTGACAAAATCCTGATCCAACGGCAGCCCACACTGCTGGATAATTTTTATCGCATCCTTCACACCATCACGCCTGAAGAAACTGTTCGGCTCACCAAATGGGCCACGCATGCGGAACTTCCCGCTTACGGCACGTATTTTGAGAAGTTTATCAAGCGGCAGTATCTCTACAACTATGCCGACTGGGAGCATGTGATTTATGTGCTCCGCCGTATCATGAACCGAGTAGGGATCAAGGATCTGGAATATCTCCATCAACCTCAATTCCTCGACCTCATGGTGCGCTACGAAGCCGAACTGGCTGAGCGTTCTTCTTTTGCGTTTCTCCAATTTGAACAACAGCTGTGCAATGCCTGTTAGGTATAGCAGTACTTGACTTGTACGACAGCCTTGTAATGGGTACGCAATTTTTCCATTTGAATGTTGTACCGATCTGAATAATTTTCGTCCATGCATGTAAAGCAGTTTCTGGTACCACTTGCTTTCACCCTGCTTCTGTACCCTGCATCCCTTTTCTCTCAGTCTCAGACCAACGCACCCAAGTATAGCAATGAGTTTCTTCGCATCGGCATCGGTGCGAGAGCTTTCGGCATGGGCAACGCGCAAATTGCCGTTGCCAATGATGTGACGGCTGGCTATTGGAATCCGGCCGGTCTGGCCGCGGGAGAAGGGATTCCCTATCCGGAAGTCTCCCTGATGCACGCGGCTTACTTCGCCAACATCGCCAATTACAATTATTTTGGCTTCTCTATGCCCATCGATTCGGCTTCGAATCGCTACTTCGGTGCGACCCTGATCCGACTCGGTGTGGACGACATCCCCAACACCCTCAAACTGGTGGAGGCAGATGGCACCATCAATTATGACAAAGTACAGGCCTTTTCCGCCTCAGACTTTGCGGCCATCTTTTCCTATGCCTGGTCTCCGACCGGGATCAAAGGTCTGAGCCTGGGCACCAATGTCAAGGTCATCTACCGGGGCGTAGGCCGTTTCGCCAATGCCTGGGGGTTTGGTCTCGATCTGGCCGCAAACTATCGCAGCGGAAATTTCTCCGCTGGTCTGGTGGTAACCGATGCGACCAACACCTTCAACGCCTGGACCTTTAATACCGAAACCTTTGAGGATGATTTCATCCGAACCGGTAATCTGGTGCCGCAGAACTCGATTGAGCTGACCCGGCCTTCAGTGCGTCTGGGGCTGGCGTATGATCTGCGTTTTGGAAAAAGAGCCTCTTTGCTGCTGTCAGCTGACAATGATGTCTATTTCGATGGCGATCGAAGTGGCTCGCTCCTGAGCGGAAGCGGCATCAGCGTAGATCCACGGGCAGGAGCTGAGTTGGCCTGGCGAAATCGACAATATCGAAAGGTTGCCTTTCTGAGAGGTGGTTTTTACAACCTCCAGAACATCAAGGACACCGAAGGCAATGACACAGTGGGTTTATTTCCAACAGCCGGAATCGGTTTTGTGGTCAAAAACTTCCAAATCGATTATGCCCTCGCCAATATTGGCAATCTGTCGGAGAACCTGCATACGCACATTATTTCTATAAAATTTCACGTTCAGTAAAGCACGAGACATTTCTCCATTTGGAATATCTTCAACTTGAGATTTGTTAACACACGATCAATTGTCAGACATGAAGCGATATCACGCAACTTTCTTTTTGATCCTCAGTCTGCTCCCTTTCAGTCTGCTTGCCCAAAGTTTTGATTATGGCAATGACTGGTATACATCCAATCCAGACCGAACGTATATCAAACTTGTCGTTCGTGAAGATGGGGTATACCGGGTCACCTCCCAGGATCTGCAGTCAGCAGGCTATGATCTATCTGCTGTCAATCCAGTTACACTGAAGTTGTACTACCGGGGCCAGGAAGTTCCGATTTACATCAGCAAAGTAGCCGATGGACTGGGGTATGTGGAATTTTTTGGGGAAAGAAACAATGGACAACTGGATTCAATCATGTATCGCGATCCGTATACCGGCGTGCATGTTCCAGATCTTCAACCCAATAAAAACATCAGCCTCTTCTCTGACGAAGCTGCTTATTTCCTGACCTGGGACAACAATGCTTCGGGCAATCGCTATTTCAGCAATCTGGACCCGACATACAGTTTGTTTACGCCGGAGCAGTTTTTCCGCTATGAAGCATACAAAGAATTTCATCCCGATAGTACTGATTCAGAATATGTGAGAGGTGGGGGAGGACAGTTCGATTCCTTTTTGTCTCTTAATTCAGATTATGTGACAGGTGAAGGTTATCTATCTGGCAGAAACTTCGGCGATTTCAGTTATCTGAACCCACGCACCATCAGCCTGCCTACGCCTGCACCAGCCAATACTGGTAACCCGGCCACCGTTCGAACACGGGTATTCGGGCGGAGTCAGCAACAACACGCCCTGCGAATTTTCTTCAATGGTGAATCCAATACGCCGGTGCTGGATACCACCCATAATCGGGTATACATCCGGACCTATACACGGGATTATCAGCCAGGCAGTGCCATGAACGACAACACTGACCTGACCTTTAATGCCCTCAATACCACGGACAACAACAATGTGGCCTGGTTGTCCATCGAATATGACCGCCAGCCGGATCTTGCCAACCAGCAGTTTATCCGCATTTCTGACTGGGACAAAAGTGGCAAAGCTTACCTCCGGTTGAACAACACCGATGGCAATGATACGCTGTATGTGTATGACCGCCAGAATCGCTTCCGCAATGTCGGCTTGATTACTGGTGGAACCGGCAATGTGATTGTGCAGGGCTTCCCCAATACGCGGGATCTGTGGCTGGCCACTGATAAGTCGATCAAAACGCCTGAGATTCGCGACAACAGCTTCAATAAGTTGTATGATGCGGCACAGGGTGCGGAGTATGTCATCATTACCCACCCTGAACTCAGTGCATCAGCCGTCAATTTTGCTGGATACCGCGACACGGCTTCTGCCAATCCGCTCAGTGCCCGTGTGGTTTACACCAATGAGATATACGATGAATTTGGATATGGAACGCTGACCCCATGGGCCATCAAGCGTTTTTGTAAATACGCCCTTGATAACTGGACCGTGAAGCCACGATACTTTATGTTGTGGGGAAAAGGGAAATATGAAGTGCGTGGATTTGACAACCTGCCCATTGTTCCGACCTATGGCTATCCTGCCACTGATTATGAGTTTGTGAGTCATTTCGATCAAAACAGTACCGTGGTTCGCCCGGAAGCAGCCATCGGTCGCCTTAATATCCTCACCAATGAGGAAGGCTTTAACTTTCAAAAAAAGGTAGACGACTATGAGCATACACCCTGGCAGCCCTGGATGAAGAAAGGCGCATTCCTCGGTGGCGGTGGTACGGAAGGAGAGCAAAATTCAATCGGTGGAGCATTTGATTATATGATCAATGTCTTTGAAGGAATTCCTTTCGGTGGGTCGCCCATCTATTTTCAGAAAAAATCCTCCTCTACCGTGGAAGATCCAACCACAGCATCCTATCATGATGGGATATCTGAAGGGGTCTCGCTGCTGCACTTTTTTGGTCACTCTACCAGTAATATTCAGGATATTTCTATCCGTGAGCCATTTGAATACAATAATTTCAGCCGCTATCCACTCATGATTGCCATGGGATGCTATGGGGGAGACTTTACGGTAGATGGGGCCAGTTTTGGCGAACGCTGGGTCAAACAACCCGATCGTGGGTCCATTGGCTATCTGGCCAATTCCAGTGCGGGTTATCTCAATCCACTGCGCGATTACTCCCGCATCCTGTATCAGGCTATGCATCGGGACGACCTGGGGATTCCGGTGGGAGACATGATCCGGAACGTTCTGACATCATATACGGACTCACTGATTGGCATTCAGTATCGCAACCATGGTCGGCAGATGAATCTGCAAGGTGATCCAGCCGTTACGCTCTATCATCCGACCAAGCCTGATCTGGAAATCAACGAGACCAGCATCTTTTTCACGCCTGAGAATTTCACATCTCAGGACGACTCCTTCCGGATCAACATCATTGTCAATAACTATGGTCTGGTCGAAGAAGACAGTTTTCGGATGACCATTCGTCAGCGCTTGCCAGACGGCACCCTCTACACAGAGCATCCTACACTGGATCTGCCGCTGATACCCTATCGGGATACGGTTTCGGTTTTGCTGTCCAATCCGGTAGGCAATGGCATGACCGGGCAGAATACATTTGAAGTATTTGTTGATGCGAATGACTCGATTGATGAGTACTTTGAAAACAACAACTTCGTCAATCTTAACCGCGTGGTTCCGGGTAACATTCCGGCCATCCTCAATCCACCGGAGTTTGCGATTGTGGGTGAAAACCGCGTCAGTCTGCAGGCATCGGCCTTCTTTATGACCCGCGATGAGGATGTCAATTATATTTTTGAAATCGACACCACCGCAGCATTCAATTCTCCTCTCAGAGCCAATTCCGGCCAGATAACAGGCAATGCGACTTTTGTCTCCTGGGAAGTCCCGTTTACGCTGGTGGACAGCACCGTATATTTCTGGCGGGTCCGCCTGGCCAGTGTCAAACCCAGTGTTTGGGGTACCTCCTCTTTCCGTTACTTACCCAATCAAAATGGTTGGGCCCAGGCGAAACTACAACAGTTCCTCAAGGACGACACACGCTCGGTCAGCATTGACCAAATCCAGCAGGAATGGAAGTTTGGCAATTTTGGGGTTGAATTTGAATTCAGTACCCGGAAAGGCGGCAGCTTCAACTATTCCATCAATGGCTCTCTGATTGCAGACCTTGCCGCCAATGGTTTCACCTCTAATGGCGTAGGATTTGTCATCATCGATGGGATTACCCTCGAAACAGAATACAGTGAAAATGCCTTCGGTCCCCTTGGCACCGCAGCAGCCCCACAGGATTTATACAAACTCAAAACAGCCATCCTCAATGCCAATGATGGCGATTACTTCATTGTGGGTAGCAACCGAAATCCCCGGATTCCTACCTGGGGAGAAGACATCTTCGATGCGCTGCAACTTATTGGTGTGTCCGACAACATTCGGTACATCCCAGATGGAGAAGCGTTTATTCTGATCGGTCGAAAAGGCTATCCCAATTCTGCTACGGAGATCTATGCGCCAACTGCCGGGGACAAATATGCACTGAACAATATTTTGCTCACCTCATTTGAGCGAGGCCAGGTATCCTCTACCCGTATTGGTCCGGCTACTACCTGGGACCAGATGGTGTGGGACTGGAAATCGCAGGATGATCTGGTCCAGGAAGACGCGAAGGTGAACATCATGGGCATTCGGCCTAACGGCAGCGATTCTTTGATTTTTGCCAATCTGAATCGCGGCACTTACAATCTGGCTTCAATCGATCCGGTCCGCTTTCCTTACCTCCGTCTGGATGCGACCCTCGAAGATACCGTTACCCGAACTGCTCCTCAACTGGACAACTGGCATGTCTTCTTTACACCAGCACCAGATGCAGTGGTGGACCCATTGACCAATTTCGTCTTCAATTCTGATACCCTCTTCGAAGGGCAGGATGTTTTCCTCCACATGGGGGCCAGAAACATCTCCAAATACAATATGGACAGCCTCGATGTACGGATCACCGTCGAACGGGCGGATCGCTCCCGCGAAGTGTTGGACAGCATGAAGATTGCACCGCTACTCTCCAATGGCGAGCCAGTGGAGTTTGAATATGGCTTCAATACCCTCGGCAAAGAACTGGATCGCGACGTCCTCTTGATTGTGGAGGTCAATCCCGCCAATACACCGGCCGAGACCCATCAGTTCAACAATGTCTATGTACAACCCTTCCACGTCATTGTTGACCGGATCAATCCAATCATGGATATCACCTTTGATGGGAAACATATCATTGATGGCGACTATGTGTCGCCCCGTCCGGAAATCCTGATTGAGGTCAATGATGAAAATGGCTACATCGCACTGGAAGACTCCAACTCAGTAGAACTGTACTGGCGGCGTGGAACCACGGCGGCGACGCCCTGGGAACGCATTTTCTTCTCCAGTCCCAAAGTGGATTTTATCCCCGGTACTTTACCAGAAAATAAAGCCCGTCTCTATTTCTGGCCGGGAAGAGATTACTGGCTGCCGGATGGAGATTACTCATTGCGGGTACAGGGCAGAGACCAGAAAGGAAATGCCGCTGGTAAAGGCGAAAATTTCTACGAGGTAACCTTCCAGGTAGAACAAAAAAGTACGATTACGGAGGTTCTCAATTATCCAAATCCGTTTTCAACTTCCACCCGCTTTGTCTACACCCTGACCGGAATTGAGCTGCCAGAGGTATTCCAGATTCACATTTACACCATTTCAGGTAAAATGATCAAAACCATTGACCTGCTGGAATTGGGAGATGTGAAAGTGGGACGAAATATCACGGAATATGCCTGGGATGGCACCGACGACAATGGCGACTATCTCGCCAATGGTGTCTACCTCTA
>JBCBZF010001203.1:0-1998 GCA_039815525.1 Bacteroidota bacterium
GTTCCCTTATTAACCATAGAAAATACATAAGAGTTTTTTTAGTAGTAGTGTGTCTTTGATAGGAGAACGTGCCCCCCTCCCGGGGGGCATTTCTTTTTTCTCCAGGATCGTTCTACTTTTGCCGCATGAATCCCGAGAACAGCCCTTCTTTACCAGAAATTGTTGCCCATTTCCGCCAGCTTCAAGACAAGATTTGTGCTGAATTAGAAGCTGAAGATGGCCAGGCCAGGTTTGTAGAAGATCCATGGCAAAGAACTGAGGGTGGCGGTGGTCGAAGCCGCCTCATGCAGGAAGGGAATGTTTTTGAAAAGGGAGGTGTCAATTTTTCTCATGTCTTCGGGAAGATGCCGGATGTCATCACCCAGAAGTTACAATTGCCCCAAGGCGTACACTTTGATGCGACGGGTGTTTCGATTGTGATTCATCCACGTAGTCCTCACGTCCCCATTATTCACATGAATGTGCGTTACTTCCAGATGGAAGACGGGACCCATTGGTTTGGTGGGGGAATCGATTTGACCCCCATTTATGTGGTCAGAGAAGATGCAATTTTCTTCCACCAACAAATGAAAGCGGCGTGTGATGGGCACGACCTTTCCCATTACCCTCGCTTCAAAAAATGGTGTGATGAGTATTTCTATCTCAAACACCGACAGGAAACCAGGGGTATCGGAGGTATATTTTTCGACCACCTGAAACCCAGTGAGCAACACAGTAAGGCAGACAATTTTGCATTTGTGCAATCAGTAGGCGAACGTTTTGCCCCGACATATCGCGACATTGTCCAACGCCATAAACACAAAAGCTGGACTGAGGCCGAAACCAGGTTCCAGCTTCTGCGACGCTCACGCTATGTGGAATTCAATCTGGTCTATGATCGGGGGACGAAATTTGGTTTGGATACCAATGGGCGGACCGAATCTATTCTGATGTCTATGCCGCCACTGGCCGGATGGACCTACCAATATCAGCCTGCCGCAGGCAGTCGGGAAGAAGAGACCTTGTCTTTGCTCAAAGCGCAGGATTGGAGCTAGGCATTAGGGTTTTCTTCCTGCTTACGTGCCCAATAGGTCGCTTCGGGCGTATCCAGCCCCATTCGAAAGATCTCTTTCTCTGTATTCAATATTCCTGGCCGGCGTACATTTGGTATCACTTGTACATCATAAATTTCATCCACAGAACTGAGATACCGAATGCCCCCCACATATGCACCAGTTGGCAGGTGAATGATCGCAATGCCCGCAGAAACTGCTTCTTCTGCAATTTTCAGTTTGGCAAAAGTCGATGAGTTTTTCCGAAGGCGCGAAAGTCCCACAAATACATAATCTCCATATCGGGCCATGCCTCTGACAAAGCCTTTGAGCCGGGTAACTTCTGTCAAAGTACCATCTTGCCGATCTACCTGCATCAATTGTCCGGTGGCTGAAAACAGTACATATAAGCGATCGTCAAATAAACGCGGCGAATGTGGCATCCCTAATCCTTCCGCCAGAATATCACCAGTGCGCACATCCATGATCAAACCATCAGTGGTCACCACCGGACGCCATCCCTGGGGTGTATCGGTTTTGGCAAAGGCACTGACGTATCGGGGCTGTCCATTTTCCATCGCCATACCGTTCAGATGACAACGATCTTGTGAAGCAATCTGCGTCACAAAATCTGGTTTCCAAATCGGCGTAAAACTGTAATTGTCATCGATTTTGATCAGGCAGGAGAAAGAAGTATTCACCGCATACAAACCATCAGTCCCATAGTCAAGATCGTGTATATCCACCTGGCCGGTAAAATATGTCGCCCGCGGCATGAAGAGGGCATCATAGGTCTGAGGATTCTGCGGATAGTGACTTGCCAACTGCGGTGAATTGGCCAGCACCAATACCTCATCCTGTAGCGCCACTGCCATTTTCCGTCCCTGGAGTGCGATGCCCATCGCTTTTTTAAACGTCCTTGGTAGCTGGAGCGATCCCGGCTACCTAACTCACCTGAAAGCGCGTA
>JBCBZF010001316.1:0-1527 GCA_039815525.1 Bacteroidota bacterium
ATTCTCATGTTGGCAGTAAGCTGTCAACATGACACCGATACATTCGATGGCCCCTCACTGATTGATCGATTTGGGGAATTCGAATTGAGAGACAGTCTGGCGGCCAGTCAAGACATGGTTGACTTTGCCAGCGGAGAAACCGTTTTTTTTACCGCCAGTTTTAGCAAACGCATCAACTGGGTGGTCCAAATCACTGGCAAGGAAAGTGGGGCAGTCAAAAACATTGAAGGATTTGACAATGAACTCAATGTGGGCAATGCTACCTGGAATGGGACCACCAGTCTGCTTCCATTCTTCAAGGCTGAAGAATGCGAAGTATCCCTGATCATTCCAGAAGAAGACTCTCTTACATATAGCATTGATATCACAGTCGAAAGCCCTCGGGTTTACGAAGGGAACCTCGTTACAGATTTCGAGACCGATCCAGGCAGCAGCGTTTTCCAGGGTAATTTTGAGTTTGAATTAACTTCTGCTACTGGTTTTGCCTCTGATATTCCGGCTGGTGAAGGCAATCGCTATTATCTATTCGAAGGGACGGACGATGTAGTCGCAAACTTCTTCGTAGGCTTGATCAGAATTTTCCCTTCTATCAATGGTGAAACTTACTTTAGCCTACCAACGAGCATTCCAGAACAATGCTACTTCAACTTCTTCCTCTATGGAGATGGTGCCCCCAATACCATTGCGGTGATTCAGTTTTTCACTGACTCCAATGACAATGGCACCTTTGATGAAGGCACGGACAAGAGTTTTCAGCTTGAAGGAGACTTTCCAGTTACTGAAATCGGTTGGCAGGCCATCAACCATACCATGGCAGATGTAGGCATTTCAGAAGAAGACCTGAGTAAGCTGGTCGGCATTCAGGTACTGCTGATCTCCAATTTGAACGCCCAACCGAATCCTCCACTGGAAGTGCGATTTGGTTTGGACTATCTGACCTTTACCCAGGATCAACCATTAGCATTATAGCCTTATGAAACGATTTTGCTCATTTCTTGTGGCTGTAATGATGGTGATGCTGCTTGGCAGCACTGGCTGTCTGGAACTACGCAAGCTCAGTCTGTATGATGGAGATGCACAAGAACCGAAGATTCCCAAGCCTGCTTCTATCGAATCTGTCGTCGCACCCATTCTGTTTGCCGATGACACCACCGACATCTGGGGCATTGTGGCGGATAGCTGCAAAACTTTTTCGCTCACGGACGAATTTGCCGCAGATGGTCAAAAATCCCTGCACCTGAAATGGAAACGAGAAGGCTGTAAGTGGGTTGGCTTTGGTCTTGGTTGGGACGGTTATGCAGGCAAAGACCTTACACCTTTGATGGATTATGCGGCTTTTCAAATGAAGGTTCGTACCGTTAAAGGCAAATCTTATGGCTTACCCCTGGTATTCACCCTGGAAGATTACAGCAATGTCATTACAGTTTGTGGCGACGGGACCAATTGTAAAGTGAATCTGAATGAAACGGCGCAAGAGTGTCTCCCAGTTTGCCAGATTTTATTTTTATTGAGGGTCATAGTATGTGG
>JBCBZF010000292.1:0-7043 GCA_039815525.1 Bacteroidota bacterium
ATGATTATCAGTGGGGTTTTGATTTGGCGAACGGCCCGGAATAATCCGAGATATACTTTTAAACAGCGCCTTTTTCACCATCGGGTAACGAAATGGTATCTGGCGATTTGCCTGAGTATGTTTCCTGCTTTTGCGGTTCTTTTTCTGGCGAACAAAATGCTCCCGATGGAGATAGCAGGTCGTGCGTCCATGGTCAACAGCATCTTTTTCCTCAGTTGGCTGGGCCTCACTGTTTTGGGGCTTTTCTGGAATAAATACGCGCAACAGAACCGGAATTACTTGATGATTGGCGGCGTTCTTGCGGTGCTGGTGCCCATTGCCAATGGGCTGGCGACTGGTGAATGGGTGTGGCAGAGTTGGTTTGTACATCCGAATGTGGCTGGGATCGATTTGTTCTGGCTGATGAGCGGCGTCATCGCACTATATCTTTCATTTGCTGTTCTGAAAGTCAAAGCCGATTCTGACAAACCGAAATCAGAAGAACAAGCCAATGGTAAGATCATCACAAACGAGGCACTCGTTGATAAGAAAGCGTCTCCGATTCCGCAGTTGGTGAGATTTCTGGGATTTGGGCGATGAATGTCCGATTGAAAAGGCAAGGCGCACAAGCCATCTGACATTCTATGAAACATCAGCTTTCTCTTTTACTTTCTGAAAGCATTTTTCATATTTAACCTGAGTTTTGGATTAGGATCTTGCAAAGATTCATCTATTTGGGACAAAAGAGCGTTGGATTGGCCAAGAAGCGGGGGAGGCGTTGGGTAGTGGGACTGGCAGCATTTTTTGGCCTTGATTTTTGGTTCTTTTCATCACAGGAAAAGAACAATAGAAGGGTGGATCTACTGATAATCAGACGAATAAAACTACCGACTATCCAAAACTCGCGTTTTTTAGTTGTTTTCTCCTACAGCAAGAAGCATGTCGCAACGTGTTAGGATTTGAACTCCCATCCCACTCAATTGACTCACAACATTAGCATACTCGGATGCGGCTGGCTGGGAGCGGCTTTGGCAGAGGCGTTTGTGAAACAAGGCTGGCAGGTGCGCGGCTCTACCAGATCTGCACAAACTGCCCCCCAACTGGACGGCCTTACACATTTTGTGGTAGACATCGGGGCAAAGGCGCCAATTGATCAGGCATTCCTCGCGGCCGAAACCCTCATCATCGCCATTCCAACGAAGGAGATCAGTGCCTTCAAAGGCTTCATTGCACAGCTGGAACCGTCAGACGTAAAACAGGTCCTGTTCATCAGCTCTACTTCGGTCTATCCATTGACCAATGACATCGTGACCGAAGAGACCGCAACCACGGCCTCCGTCAGAGCGGATATTGAGCAGCTGTTTCTCAGCAATTCACACTTCACCACCACGGTTCTGCGGTTTGGGGGGCTGTTTGGGTATAAACGTCAGCCGGGTAACTTTTTCAAGCCGGGCCGGATCATTGATCATCCCGAAGGATACGTCAATATGATTCACCGGGATGACTGCATCGGGATCATCCTGGAGATGCTCCGGCAAAACTGTTGGGGCGAGGTCTTGAATGCCTGCGCAGATACCCATCCGACCCGGAGGGATTTTTACAGTCTGGCCGCGGCCAAAGTCGGTCGGTCAGATCTGAGGTTCAATGAAGAGGCCGAGAACCACTATAAAATCGTGTCCAGTCAGAAGCTCAAGGTATTGTTGGGGTATGAATTCAAATATGGAGATTTGATGGTGAGTCTGGGGTAGGGGCGCAGTCGCTCACCACCGACTCACCACCGCTACTTCCGTTGCAGGATTTGCGTCATCGTTTGGATCAATGGCAATGTTCTGATTGGCTTGAACAAGGATGGGTATGCCGGCCTCTTTCAGGCAAAGATCAATGTTGTTTTCATTGTCCCCCAGATCTGCCAATTGAAAGGGATGCGCTTCGACGGTATCAGAACCATTGACCAGAAAGACAATAAAATCATCTAATTCATTCTCTCCCAATTCCTTTCCATTCAAGGCTCTCACCCCGCCAGACCAAACCGCCCGAACCACCATTTCTGTTTCTTCTTTGGGACAATCGCATCCATTCCCCTCCTCAATGTAAGGATAGTTTTCATCAATGGTAAAATACTCCGCATAGCTCAAAATCGGGCCGAAATCCAGGGGAATGACGTCTACACTATCCCCTTTGAAATTTTGCCCGGATCTGGCCATCAGATCACCCACTATTCTGACAGAAATGGGAGGATTATCGGGATGATTTCCGTAATCGCCGATCAGCAGCACGGTCCTCAATTCAAACTCTTCATTGGCTGGCCGAAAACTGGCTGCCCCCACGTTGAAAACGCTTCCGTTTTGGGTTGTGACGGCAAAGTCTGCTGCATCCAAGGTATTGGGATCCAATTCGTGGGAAAAGACCAGTGGCATGCCATCCTGACCGGGTGCTCTTCGATCAATCATCCTGGCACGTTGTGGCAATGCATTGTCCAAACCAAAGAAGGCGGTTAAGATTTTGGCCTCTCTTGTTCGATCTATTGCGGGAATTGTGTCCGACAAATAGATTGTGCGGGGACTTCGAATGCCAGTAAGATCTTGCTGATTGCCACAGCCGGCAAGGATTCCCCCGTACAGAAACAGGATGATTGACAATTGAAGAAAGCGTAAAAGAGGGATCATCTCGTTATGGGGGATCTGATGTATATAGGATAAAGCTTCTCAGGATTTCTTATAAACAGGCTTATAGGACACGCCGTCAATGACCATTTTGGCAATGACTTCCTTCATGATTTCTGAGGTTCCGCCGTAGATTGGCCCAACCCGCACATCCCGGTAAATTCGCCCAATCGGGTATTCTTCCATGAAACCATATCCGCCAAACATTTGCAGGCATTTGTAGGCTGCCTCATTCAATAAGTCAGCTACTTTGTATTTGAGCATGGAGCATTCTTTGACCACACTTTCTCCTCGTGTCAGGCGGAAACAAGTTTGGTAGGTCAGGGCTTTATAGGCTTCCAGTTCCGTGGCAATTTCAGCGATTTGATGCCGTAGAACCTGAAATTTGTTGATGGACTGGCCAAAGGCCTTTCGCTCCGAAATATATTGCAAAGTGATCTCCAGCACATGCTCCAACAGGCCCATGGAAAAAATCGCGCCAGTCAGGCGTTCAACCTGCAGGCTTTCCATCATGTAATAAAAACCTCTTCCTTCTTCACCGAGGAGATTTTCTATGGGGACCCGTACATTGTCGAAGGCCAGTTCTGCCGTATCAGAACAGCGAATGCCGACTTTGTCCAGTTTGGTTTTCGATACGCCCTCAGCGTCCAGATCAATCACCAGCATGGACAAAGCATCTCCGGTCACTGCCGCGGCAACGGTATAATCTCCATAGTATCCATTGGAGATAAAGGTTTTGGACCCATTGACCACATAATGATCACCATCGAGTCTGGCAGTCGTCCGAATTCCTTTTACATCTGAGCCAGCACCAGGTTCAGTCATTGACAGAGAACCAACGATTTCTCCCTTCACACTTGGTATCAGATACTTTTCTTTGATATAAGGAGAACCAGCATGAATCAAATAATTCATGGCCAAATAGACGTGTGCACTCACTGCAGTACTGAATCCATAGGAACCAGTGCGGCCCATTTCTTCACACAATATCGTGGTGTACAAAAAGTCCAGGCCAGAGCCACCATAAGCTTCATCAACCTCCAAACCCAAAAATCCCATTTCTCCCATTTTGCGAAATAAGGTCCGGTCAATTTTCCCTTCCGCTTCCCATGCATCAAGATGAGGGAGGACATCCGCCTTAAAATAGTCTCTTAATGAATCACGAAACAGTCCGTGCTCTTCAGTGAAAAAAAGGTCTTCCATCTTGATGTAGGTTTGGGGGTTTGGTCATGGAGTTGGTTTACAAGCGGACCACTTAGGATTTTCTTCCTAAGATGTTTGTATCAGATCCCAGGCAGTACGATTGTCCTATTCAAATTAATGTTTTCACATCATAATCCCACACATTGAGATGATGCGCAAAGAAAGGACTCTGGCAAGGACAGGAAGGTAGTGCAGCGAGTATGGATTGCCCCTCCCCCACCAACTCGTTCCAAAACGGTCATCCAAATTTGCAGCTTAGGCCGGAGCATAGCTTATGCAATATTGTTGCAAGTAGGAATTGCGTGCACTAAATTTGCAATCTAGTTGCAGTTAAACCCACCTATGCAGAAGCTTCCCGTAACCGTCATTTCTGGTTTCCTCGGTGCAGGAAAAACCACCCTTTTGAACCACATCCTCCACAACAAAGAGGGGATGAAAGTCGCTGTGATCGTCAATGACATGAGCGAGGTCAATGTCGATGCGCAGTTTGTCGAACAGCAGGACGTTCTCTCGCGCACGGAAGAAAAGCTGGTAGAAATGTCCAATGGCTGTATCTGTTGCACATTGCGAGAAGACTTGATGATTGAGGTTGAGAAACTGGCAAAGGAAGATCGTTTTGACTACCTGATGATCGAAAGTACCGGTATTTCAGAGCCCATTCCTGTCGCCCAGACTTTTAGCTTTGCCACTGAAGATGGCAGCATTGATCTCAGCCGATTTTCTCGTCTGGATACGATGGTAACAGTAGTAGATGCTTACAATTTCTGGAAAGATTTTGACAGCCGGGACACCATTTACCAGAGAGGGCTGAATGATGATACGCAAGACCAGCGGACCATCGTCAACCTGCTGACAGACCAAATGGAGTTTGCCGATGTGATCCTAATCAATAAAACTGACTTGGTCCCACCGGAAGAGCTCAAGAATCTTGAAGCCGTGGTCCGGAGTTTCAACCGCGATGCAAAAATCATCCATACGACCCGCAGTGCAGTAGAATTGAATGAAATCATCAATACCGGGCGCTTTGATTTAGATACTGCCTCACAATCAGCAGGCTGGGTCAAAGAATTGGAAGCGGAGGAACATACTCCTGAAACCGAAGAATATGGCATTGGCTCCTTTGTATATGTCGCACGAAAGCCCTTTCACCCAGAACGATTTTTCAACTATGTCACCAAAGGCTGGCGTGCGGAAATTCTGCGTAGCAAGGGTCTTTTCTGGATCGCCTCCCGGCCGGATATGGCCTGGAATTGGTCTCAGGCAGGTTACTCAGTAGAAGCCAGTAAGGCTGGTGTTTGGTGGGACAGTATGAGCCTCGACCAACGCCTGCGACACCCGTCCTACATCGCCAATATGAAAGCGATTGAGAGTCGCTGGAGCCGGGAGTTTGGCGATCGGATGCAGGAAATCGTCATCATCGGGCAAGACATGAATGAAGCTGAGATCCGGGCTGAATTAGACAAATGTCTGCTCAGCGAGCGGGAGCTCAAAGCCTATGCGCGTGGCCAGGCTTTTCGTGACCCATTTCCTGCCTAATGGCAGGCAATGACCATATTTATGTAATCCTTTTTTTAAACGCATATTTTGATGGAATCTGCTACGCATACTGGCCGACACCTTCGCTGTAACAATTGGGCAGAAATGTCCGCTATCTGTGAGTCAGACAACAATCTGGCATATTGGCCCCGGCAGAAGGATACTGAGATTACGCGTTTCCTGGATGCCCTAACCAAACTTGATACGCCACCAGAAGCGTTCAAAGAGAGTTTGTTGGCACCACAAATGAGCGAGCATTTGGCGGCACACCTTGCGCCTTTTTCCAAGGGGCATGAAGAGGGCTTTCAGCGACTCATCGCCGATGTGCATGAGTTGGCCACTTCCTTTGCCACCCTCGCTTCTTCCCCCAAATTACGTGCGACCTTTACCTTGATCAGCAATGATATGTGTCGCCTCTTTCATACAGATGCAATTGAGCTTCGATTGCTTTGCACCTATATTGGCCCCGGTACGCTCTGGGTTCCGGATCAATACGTCAACTGGGACAATATGCGCGAATCAACCAATGAAGCCAGGGTACGGGATCTGCGTCAGGTACAGCAATTTTCCCCCTTTGAAGTGGGCATTCTTAAAGGTGCCATGTACGAAGCCAATGACGGACCGGCTGTTTTACACCGGAGTCCGACGCTTACCACTCAGGAAACGACGCGGGTATTGCTGCGATTGGATAGCCAGCTGGCCTGGTAAGTGAGTCGTGTCGGCAGAGGACGCCTCACTGCATTCATATCGATTGTCTTTCAATCTGTTTTTGCCCATACTGGCAGTGGTTCGGGGTTTTGATCCCCAACCACTGCCATTCGTATCTATCCACTACCCAGGATCTACAAGCTGTTCAAATCAATGACTTCAAAATTTCTGGCGTCAAAGTAGTCGTCCAGTCCATAGTCAGTATTGATGATGATTCCTCCTAAGAGCACCACATGATCGACCTTGAACTCATTTTTGCAGGTCGCAATATGGTCATGAATCTTCTTGTCAATGATTTCGTATGCCGCCTCTGTAATGGCTTTTGCCTTATCACTGCTCTCCATGATCTGGTCCCGATAAGGCAAAAGACTCTCTTCCAGTTTCATTTGCTGATAGTCATCCTCACTCAAAACCGGCTTGTAATTGCTGTCATGGAATCTGCTCAATGCCAGCATCAAGGCACCACAGGAATTACCGGTATTCTCCTGGCGGGGCCGGTACATTTTGCCGAGGTCTCCTTCCAGGGTTACGCCAATGTGAGGCCCATAAAAAATGAAAGCGCTCCCTTCATCAGGAATGTGGTGGGCAAAGGCGGTCATACCCGTTTGTCCGGCAAAAGGTAAGCCCCCCAGACCGCCCATGATGAAGGGTCCAAACAACACATTGAAGAAGGTAGTAGATGGTACATTGATGTCATCCGAACAGACTGAAGTCGCCATCAGAACCTTGGAGATGTCGATATTATGTTCAATCTGCATTTTCCCCAGATAATGGATAGAGGTGTCTTTGGCATCCTTCGCTTCGGGGAAGTACGTTTTTACAACCTGATCAAATTTTCTTTGTAGCATGTGGTCTTGAGATTAAAAAAACAGGTGTTTGATGAGATTTATCGTAATTCGCTCATGTTGATGATTGAAGCAGGGAATTCGGTCGGAAAGCAGCTTATTTCCATGG
>JBCBZF010001292.1:0-1643 GCA_039815525.1 Bacteroidota bacterium
ATGGGATTAACATAAGGCAGTTATTTCGACTACCAATAATACCCAATTGAATAAATTTTCAAAAAACAATAAAGCAGCCATTCTATCACCCTACAACTTCCGGTCAGCGATTTCCTGAAGGTAGGATTTAAGTGGGGCAAAAGCTGTTTTCTCACTGAGAGACTGGCTGAGATTTCTGGCTTTTTGAACATACTCGCCAATCAACTGACGGGTAATCTGGTCTATGTTCAAGCCTTCGAAAATGGCCAGTACCTGTTTGACCTTTTCTTCTCCTCCACCTTGTTTTTCATAATGTGCGGAGAGTTTAGCATGGTCTTCAGGCCCCGCAAGGCTAAAGGCTTTGAGGGTCAAATAGGTCTTTTTACATTCGATGATGTCTCCCCCCAATTGTTTCCCGAAGTTCTCAGGCGGAAAAGCATCCATCAAATCATCCTGCAATTGGAAGGCGATCCCCATACTTTCACCAAAAGCCTGAAACTCTTTCTGGGTTTCAATATCTGCCCCGGCGGCAATGGCCCCCATTCGCAGACATCCTCCCAGCAAAGCGGCAGTTTTCTTGCGAATCATCTCCAGATACGCATCAATGCTCACATCCTTTTGGCTTGCGAAGTCCATGTCCTCCATTTGCCCTTCACAGACTTCCAGAGAAACCCGGGTATACTCTTCAACCAGGGCAGCAGCATGCTGCGGAAACTCAGCGACCATCTCGCCCATAGACCAGGCAAAAAGTGCATCCCCCGAAAGTATGGCAACATCTTCGTTCCATTTGGTATGGACCGTCGGCTGTCCGCGCCGCATGGGAGCCCGATCCATGATGTCATCATGCATCAGGGTAAAGTTGTGAAACAACTCCAGAGCAGCACTCAACCGCATGGCTTCCATCGGATCACGTCCGGAGACGGCCGCATAAGCCATCATGGTCAGAATGGGTCGAATCCGTTTTCCTTTCAGTCCCAGCAGATAGTGCATCGGCTCATAGAGATTGGCCGGTTGCAGACTGGCAAATGGAAGTTCGTGAAGATGTTTGTCGATTGCCTCTTTTAAGGTAGCAGCTTGGTTCATGCGTCGCAATTTGAAGAAAGAACAAAGCTACGCATTTTTCGTGATTGGCCGTTTTCCGTGAATAGGCAACTGATTCAAAAAAAGTTCGTACATAATAGGAGATAGAACGAGAAGCCGAAATGAATTCCTATCGGTTTAATTGAAACACAAACGATCCTGTAGAGCAAACGCTAGACGCAACTCTTCAACCCACTTTTTGAACGCGATTGACGATTTACCTCTTTTTTGTTCTCTTCATTCTTGGTTGGTATAAATAGCAAGCAAAACGCTTTAGCTAGATGCACAGCTGTCGGATGATGAGAGAGAGCAAAATGCCTGTAAAAGCATACCACCACAATGTTTAAGACAACGCTGCTGATCCTTTGGATTCATCTCATCTGTTCATGTTTATTCGCCCAAACCCCTCCTGACTACGTTTGCGGGCTGGATGATGATGTGTCTCCCAGTATTATCCGTATTAACGGCCAGAAGCCGCCCAGTTCGAATGAAATGTTTGATTATTTGGAGGCGCTTAAACAACTCTATTCCCAGCCGTATGCCCGATATGAGCTGAGAGAAATTTCGAATAACATAAAAGCGGC
>JBCBZF010001069.1:0-2476 GCA_039815525.1 Bacteroidota bacterium
GGACTGGCTGCAGAGCATTATCCTCGAAAGTAAACTGCAGTTTGCTGATGACATATTTCCAGCCTCCCAATAAGGCACCCCGACTGGCGGGTACGACATTTTCTTTCTCATATTCGATCTGCAAGCCAGTTGCAAAGTCGTACATAAGGTTTTCAATTGGCAGGATGAGGCTCTCGCTCTTTTCATCCTTGAAACCGTCTAGCTCAACTGCGATCTTCTTAAAAGCAATTCCCTCAAAGGATTTGGCCTCGTTTCTCTCAAAATATCCAGGGGTTCTATACTCCCCTTTATACCGGCCATCCTGGAGGTAGCTGTCCACATTACTATTGTCAATGTAGGCCTCATAGCCAGACTCTGGACCAGGTCGAAAAATCAGCTGCTCCGCATTATGAGCAGCAAAGTTCCAGCCTTCCTTAAAGGTCTTGGCATCCCGGGTGATGCCCCGCAACACTTCACCGATGAAGTAGCGCAAAGAATGGCCACTCAGTTTGCGGGATTTCCGAAATGCATTTTGTTCATCGGTGTTAAAGTGAAAGAAAAAGCGGGTGGTATCTGCGCCACGCTCGGTAACATATTGTGCGCCAGCGGCAACCACCGGACCCGGCAGACGATAAATCAGCTTGGTTTGTGCCGGTTTAGTATCTGGGGCAAAAAAGGCCTGATAGGCACCAATGATGTTGAAATTCACAAAGCCTTCTTCACAATTCAGGATAGCATAGCTCAGGCTATCTGTGCTGGCCCCATCAAATCTGACCGAAGGATGGTACACCAGGGTTCGGTCCTGACGGCCGTAGCCTTTGGCAGCGAGTGGGAAGGTTTTGTCTTTCAGGTCCACGCTATTGGGACCGATGTTGATCTTTTCCTGGACAAAGCGGAGGTAGCGTTTGTCGCTGCCCTGGTTGTACACTTCATACAGCAGGGTCAGTTCCATGGTCGCGCCGGTAGCAGGCAAAGAAGTACCAGGTGTACGTAAGCCCGTAATGAGCAGTTTGCTATGCTGCGGCAGGTTGGAGACTTTGATCCCCAGCTTGTCCAGCTGATCCGTTACATCTATGGGCAGTTTGTCTTCCGGCACATTTTCCAGCGCGGCAAAGGTCAGGTTTTTCAGATTGGGAATGTGGCTCACCCCTTTGAAGCCACCACTCGCGGCTTCAATCTTCAGCTTCTGGTCTTTGGTTACATTGCCACTGCCATCTTTGTCCGCCAGGAAAGGGATGACCAGGGTTTCCTCATCAATGCGTACCAGACCACCCAATGAATTTTCACGCAATTGTACCTTCAGATCCTCATAGGTGAGGCTGGGCTTCCAGGCCGGGCTTGGGCCCATCGCATCGCTTTTCATTTGATGATCACGCAGCATCCTGGCGTAGTGCCGCCCGATGATGCCATCCAGCATAATGTCCCATTCCCGCTCACTCGGCGGCAGGATCAATGAAGTACAATCACATTCCAGTTTCTTGGTGGTGATTTCAATGGAATCAAAACTGAAAACGCCCCCCGATTCTTTGGCCCAGATGATCATCCGGACATTGAGTTCGCCATTGAAGACGCTCAGCTCCAGTCCCAGGCGTTCTGGCGTGGTGTCGGTTTTGGTCTGGTGCTGCAACAACACCTGTCCAAGCTCCATGCTTTTCTGGCCGATTTGCAGAGCTGCATTCCCAATTTGAAAATCACCTACCTGATAGCGATCCTCAGGCGCTGCATAGGGATCACTGCTGAAATCATTGACCACAACCTCACTCAGGTTGAGGGCCAGAGAGTTGACGCCCAAAGCGGTTTTGAGACGTTTTACCAGGGTACCATCCGCGTCTTCGAGTCCATTGACAAACTCCAGATCAGTCATACTGATCGACAAGCTACCGTCGAAATTGCCTTTGGGGAAAAAGCGACGATCACCATTGAGATCAATCAATTTGGCCTCAACCGTACTGCCAGTCAATGCAGCGAAATTGCCTTTCCACATACTCATCCCCAGGGTGCGTTCCGGCACATCGGCATTGAGGACGATCTGCTGACTCGGATCTTCTGATATGCCTCCGCTGTAGGGAAACGCATCATCGAAAATGGGCACCCGAATAGAACCACTGATGGAGGCTCCTTCTGATACGCCATCACGAATGCTCAATGAAAGGGTATCAATGCTATAGGGCCAGGTACCCATCCGACCTTCAGAGAGGCTCAGGATATTTTCTTTGCTAAAGCGACCATAGGCCACCTGTTTATCGTCCAGAAAGAGAATGCCTTTGTCAAGTTTGACTGGCTTATCCCCACCGGAAACATCAAAACGGGCCGGCAATTCGGTGGAGACTTTTTCCATCACCACCCCCCGCCAGGGAAGGGCGGTTGGATTGGGATAGGCCTGCGTACGTCCGCGGTCGAGCTCTAGCAGTTCATTGGTTTGTAGATCCAGGCTGGCACTTTTGGCTTTAAAGGTATAGCCAGGCAAAGTCGAAATGGTGAATTCCGGTATACTCCC
>JBCBZF010000479.1:0-5363 GCA_039815525.1 Bacteroidota bacterium
AAGTCCGGCGGATAAAGGTATACATGCTGCGGCGGTATAAAGCTTGTCCAGAATCCGGTTTGTAGTGTAACAGTTTGGGAGAAAAGCTGCCCTTATCAATCCAAAGCCCTTCCGGTTGATACGGCTTGACACTTTCACCGCCAATTTTTCGCACCAGGAGCCCACTTGCAGCCAATACATTGTCGCGAATCATTTCGGCAGACAGGCGATGCGCCGGACCGCGCGCCAACAACTCATTGTTGGGATCAATCTCCTGCAATTCTTCGCGATGATTGGATGATTGGCGGTAGGTGGCCGACATCACGATCCGCTTTTGCAAGGCTTTGACATCCCAGCCAGATTCCACAAAATCCACCGCCAGCCAATCCAGCAATTCCGGATGAGACGGCAAGGCGCCCTGGCTCCCAAAATCCTGGGGCGTATTGACAAGGCCCTGTCCAAAGTACATTTGCCAATAACGGTTGACGCTTACCCGCGCGGTGAGTGGATGCTGTGGCGACATCAACCAACGAGCGAGGCCAAGGCGGTTTTGCGGGAGTCCTTCGGGAAAGCCACCAAGCCATTCCGGCACATCGGCTTTGACTTCTTCCAGTGGCGCGTCATAGACGCCCCGATCCAGGACAAACATGGCGCGCTGCGCTGGCATTTCCTCCATCACCATTACCTCCGGCACTTCATCCTGAATGGCCCGTCTTTCCGCCAGCAATCGCCGCATCTGATCATAGCTTTGCTGGTATTCAGGACTGAGATTTTGTAGAAAATAGTCCAGACGCTCATCCTTCGCAATTTGCGAAGACTCGCTTTTTTCTCCGTACAACAAACCAACTTCTACTTCTGTCAATACCCGGTCAAAGAGCCAGACATCATCAAACGCACCCTCAAAAATGCCATTTTCGCCCGTGAAGGCACGATAACTTTTACCAATGCGCAGGGGTTGATCGATGGGTTTCTGGCTGCCACTTTGAATGGTTTTGGTGGTTTTACTCAGACGGTCAAACAGGGTCTCGGTCTTTGCTTTTTTACCATTGACAAAAATCGATACGCCCTGAGCGGAAGCGGTCCCATCATAAGCAAAACCAAGTTGTATCCATTCCGTTGCATTTACTCCTTCCTGACTGACCACTTCCAGATAATTGTGAGGCAGGGAATGAATGAGACGAAAGGCCAAACGGTTGTTGTCCAGAATCTGAAAGTCCCAACCACGCCAGAAATTATTCTTATCGCCGCTGTTGCCAATCAGGTGCATAATCTTATTGCCGGTATCGGCTTTGATCCAGAAAGAAGCTGAAAACGGCTCATGCATTTCAATGTTGCCCACTTTTTCGAGGTAGAGCAAGTCATATTCATTGTCAAAGTGAAAGGCTTTCCCTTTTCGGCCCTTGATCAGCTCTGGTTTCCCATTGACGCGGGCTTTAGACTGTCTATCAGCCACTTTTCGATCACCGATTCGCGAAATGCGATCCAAAGGATAATGCGCCAATGCGCCTTTGACGCGCGTTGGCAAACTCACTTTCTGAGCAAAGTCAGCCAGTTCGGCAACCTCGGTGCGGGTTTTATCCATTTTTCCACTTTCTGCTGCAATCAAACGATCCAAACGGCTGAGTTCGGCGCGACTTTCCTCATCTGGCATTGGTAGGCAGGGGCCATAATTGCCATCATCGCCGGTCATGCCCAGCTCTTTCACATTGTTGAAAAAGGCCGCCATCTGATAATATTCCTTCTGGCTAACCGGATCAAATTTATGGTCATGGCAGCGGGCGCATTCCATGGTCAATCCCAAAAAAGCCCGGCTGGTAGTATTGGTGCGGTCAAAGACATATTCCAGTCGCCATTCTTCATCCACCACTCCACCTTCAGCAGTCATCGGGTGATTACGGTGAAAAGCAGTGGCGAGGATTTGTTCTTCGGTTGCATCCGGCATAAGGTCTCCGGCCATTTGCCACTCGGCAAACTGGTCGAAAGGCATATTTTCTTTGAAAGCCTTGATCACCCAATCCCGCCAGGGCCACATATTGCGCCAGCCATCAGCATGCAAACCGTGGGAATCAGCATAGCGGGCCACGTCCATCCATTCCAGTGCCATGCGTTCAGCATAGGCATCAGTTTGCAGCAATCGATCCACGACTTTTTCATAGGCTTCAGGAGAATCATCCGCCAGGAAAGCATTCATCTCCTCTATGGTTGGTGGCAAACCCGTCAGATCAAGCGTGAGCCGACGCAGGAGGATTTCTTTATCTGCCACTGGCGCGGGTCCAATCTTTAAGCCTTCCAGTTTTTTCAGGATAAAATGATCAATCGCGTTTCGTACCCAGTCGGTTTCTTTTACTTTGGGCACTTTGCTTTTTTCAGGAGGAGAATATGCCCAATGATCTTTGTACTTTGCTCCTTGATCGATCCATTTGCTAATGAGCGCGATTTCATATTCAGTCAGGGAAAGATGGGATTCCGGTGGGGGCATTTGCAATTCCGGATCATCAGACCGCATGCGATGCCAGACTTCGCTGTCTGATAAATCTCCTTTTTGTATGGCAAAACGAACCGGCTCATCGTCATCTGCAAGGGAAGCATAAGCCGCTTCCGCTACATCCAGCCTCAGTCCGGCTTCGCGGGTATTGGGGTCAGGACCGTGGCAAGAAAAACAGCGGTCTGAAAGCAAAGGACGAATATGATAATTATAGTCTACCTGATCAGGTAGGCGCGCCAATACGTCTGCGTCTTCACTGATGTCCGGTCCACATGCCGTTACCAGCAGCAGGCTGGCCAATGTCGCAATTCGCGATCTGCGAAATAGTGCCTTCATACAATATCTGGAGTTGACAAGAAATATAGTCATTCGGACAACTGCTCCCATCCTGCCATCTCAGGACAGCAGTTCTTTCACAACTTTGCCATGTACATCGGTGAGGCGAAAGTCTCTGCCCTGGAAGCGATAGGTCAATTTTTCATGGTCCAAACCCATCAGGTGAAGCATGGTGGCCTGAAAGTCGTGGACGTGGACCCGGTCTTTTACGCCAAAAAATCCCAACTCATCAGTTTCACCATGACTGAGTCCTGCTTTCACTCCGCCACCAGCCATCCAGACCGTATAGGCTTCATTATGATGGTCCCGTCCGACAAAGGGATTGTTGGTTCCGGAGCGGTTTTCCAGCATGGGTGTCCGTCCGAACTCTCCGCCCCAGACCACGAGGGTATCTTCCAGCAGACCACGCTGTTTGAGATCTTTGATCAGGGCCGTCATGGGTTGATCTACTTCACGGCAACGCCGGGCAAAGCCGCCATTGAGCGCTTCTTCTTCGGAGGCGCCGTGGGCATCCCATCCCCAATGAAAAAGTTGGATAAATCGCACGTCGCGCTCTGCCAGTCGACGAGCCAGCAAGCAATTATTGGCGAAGGACGCTTTGCCTGGTTCGGTGCCGTACATCTCATGGATGTAGTCAGGTTCCTGGCTGATGTCCATGGCTTCGGGTACTGACATCTGCATCCGAAAAGCCATTTCATACTGCGCAATCCGGGAAAGGATTTCGGGATCCTGAAAGCGATTGTACTGCTGGCGATTGATCTGGTTGATGGCCGCAATGGACTGCTTGCGCAGGTCCCGGCTCATGCCTTCCGGGTCAGACAGGTATAAAACCGGATCACCTTTGGACCGACATTGTACCCCTTGATAAAGCGTCGGTAAAAAGCCGGAGCCCCACACACTTTTTCCAGCACTGGGCACCTTTCCTCCCGAGACCATGACAATGTAGCCGGGTAGATTCGCATTTTCCGAACCAAGTCCATAGGTCAGCCAGGAACCCATGCTGGGCCGTCCCAGACGCGGACTGCCAGTGAACAACATCAGCTGAGAAGGCGCATGATTGAATTCTTCGTGGTGCAAGCTTTTGACAAAACAGACATCATCGACCACTTCAGAGAAATACGGTAAGAGGTCAGATACCCAGGCGCCCGATTGTCCATGTTGTTTAAAATTGCTTTGGATGCCCAGCATTTTGGGTGTTCCACTGATGAAGGCAAAGCGCCTGCCTTCCAGAAATGAATCCGGACAGGGCTGATCATGCAGCCGATTCAATTCTGGTTTGTAGTCAAACAGCTCCAGTTGGGAAGGCGAGCCCGCCATGTGCAGGTAAATGATCCGCTTCGCCCGGGGGGCAAAGTGAGTCAGGTTCGCAAATTGCGAACCGGGTTCTTTTTCTCCTGCCGGGATCTTTTCTCCACACCCCAACAAACTGGCAAGCCCCATTGCCCCCAAACCTGTGGTGCAGGTTTTGAGAAAGTGGCGGCGGGTGACGAATTGTCGCTGCCGCTTGAATGCTTCCTCTTGCAGGGACATGCGCGTAGATAATCCTTTCCCTTAATATAGTATGACAAGCATTCAGATACCAACAAAGGTCTGCCTCAGCCATGCTTTGATGAATGGCTCACTGGCGGTCAGCTGCCCAATGGCCAGAATGCTGGAATTGGTCAACAGATAGGCTTTGCGTGCAGGTTCCTGCACCACTTTGGCAGTGCCCAGCACACTGGAATGAACGAAGGTCAATTCATCACCAAATTTGTGAATGAAGCCTACGTGATAATCCATCCCTACCACAAAGAGTCCGTTTTCCTGCTTCAGGATCCAGTCTTCCATTTTGTCAAAATTGCGGAAGATTTTGTGCGGGCTACATAGTTTTTCCACGATAACGGACGAAGCTTGCTGCGCCACTTTGTATCGATTGAGCTTGACACCAGCATGTTTCAAGGTAGTAGACACAAAATAACCGCAGGCAATCTGGCCCTGACGGGGCTTTTCTGTGATACCATTGAAGTCCCAGTCGGTACCATACCAATAGGGAAATATCTCATGCACCATTTGGTGGGTCAATACCACGGAGGCCTGTTTGAGGATCTCTTTGCGGGCAGAATCCGTTTGGGCAGCCTGATAATTTCGCGCGATGCTACGCCGCATGATGGCGAGGGTATCGCAGCTTTTCTCATATGCTGCCTGCAAACTGTCAAGATTGACAGGCGGTGCAGATATCTGGTGGACAACATTGACGATGCTATCCATTGGCGAAGAAACTGCAGATAGTTGATCAGCCTGGGGCATTAGTCGCCATAAACCAAAAGGCAGGGTCATGGCAATGACTGCGAGCAGGATGAGTAAGGTTCGAAGATTGGTGCTGGAGGTTTTCATGGAAATGTGTCGTGGCATTCATGGTGGTATCTGCTTTTAGATAGCAGCAACAGACACCTCATTGTTCAACAAAACAACATTTTCTTTACCATAACGGATGAAGACAAAAAAGATACAAGCCGTCCGGGAAAGGGTAGCACTTTATGATATTGCTTAGGGTAAAAATAAATGCACCAACTGCTTATCAAAA
>JBCBZF010000465.1:0-5468 GCA_039815525.1 Bacteroidota bacterium
AGCCTTGGCGTAGTCGGGCCATCCACGCATCTACGTCTCCACGCATCTACGTCTTCTCCGCAATCACCTGCGACAAATGGTACATCGAAGCAATCAAGGGATAAAAGAAAAGGGTTTCCTCTACATTCTTATCCTGATCACTTAAATCCAAGCGCTGAATGAGCCCTCGCTCCATGCTATCTTCAATGTCTCTTTTTAACTCTCGGCGGTACACTGCTAAGTTAGAAGGTGCAACACCAAAGTTGTCCTCAAAGTCAAAGTCTTTGTGTAGGTCCAAAACCATATCAATAAACTGGCTCGTCTCTTGGATAGCCGATGCTTTGATTAGATCAGTCACCTCCTGATATTTCAAAGAGGACCTTTCGTAGTAATTTGGACTGTGATTGATTACGGTATTATCACTATCTCCGAGTAAGACAATTCTGTCATATTCCTCAGAAAGCTTATTGTCGATCAGCTTGCGGATCCCACCTTTACAGGTTGCTTCTTTCGGTTTCTCCCCCTGTACCATGGTCAGACCTTCGGCATGATATTCTGCGTTGTAGACTTTCTCAAAAATCATTCTACTCAACTTTTCCACACTTTTCAATTTGGAAGAAGCATCGAGGAGTTTGACGATCTTCGAGCCATTTCCACTCAAGCAAATGTTGCGCGGCATTTCGCAACCAAGCTTTTTCATGATTTTAGCAATGTGGTAGATGATCGCACCGTAGAAAATAATAAAGATGATATTAAACTCTTCGTGTGAGGCCACCTCATCAGAGAATGGGAAGGAAAGGTTCTTATCCTCTAAGTCTTTATTGCCTTCTAGCGAAAAGAAGAATGCCATTAAATCTGCCGAGGACGAACGGCCAGGAGCACTCAACTGCTCAAAGACATTTTTCAGAGAATTGAGCTCGTGCTGATTATGCTGTAAAAACGTCTGCACACGGGGCTTAAAGGTTTTGATAAAACCATTCTCTGCAGAAATATCATTTCTATATCCGTCACCAAAGACAGCATTCCCAGCGAATTTGATGGAGGTTAAAAACTTAGGCTGATCTTTCTCAAACATTACAATATCCGTAGTACCACCACCAATGTCGATGTTGATCACAGGATAGCGTTGAGACTTCACCAAACTTGGTGGATGATTGTAGAAAGGTACCTCCGACTCCGAAAAGTCGATAGGCTCACCTTCGGCATGGATATATTTTTTATATAATCGATTCCAAATGCGTCGGAACTGGTTGACCTGATTGGTACTCATGCTCGAAGGATAGAACCAGACGATCCGTGTCCGTTGTAAACTACCGCCACCAAGCAATACTTTATTTCTGATCATAATCAGTAAAGTCTCAATAAAGCCGTTTACTCGATTACTATTCACAGTACCTTCGTCACCTCTGAAGCGAGACCATTTAAGATTTGTTTTAATCACCTCAGATTGAAGGGTCTCCAATTTCTCATAATGAAAAGGAATGGTTAAATCTCCAAGTGGAAAGGTGGACTGGTAATGGTTTAAATTGTCAATTTCAGAGATGGCTGTTCGCATCGGAAAGCGATAACGACTTTCTCCACCGATAAAATAGGGGACGAGCTCTCTCATCAAAAGACTCTCTAATTGAGGATCGTTAAGGCCCCAGAAGTCATCAAAGAGCGTGATGGGAGAAGGTGTCAATAGCCTTGCAATGGGCTTTTCGTATGCTGGTGCCAAAAGTATTGTACCGACACTTTGGAGCGTCAATGATCGCAGCATGTCGGAATTGATGCAGTCTTTTTATCGGGGACTTGCGGACGGTCTTCCCAAAGACAAAGCCATGCAAATGGCCAAACAAAAGATGATTCAGCAGGGACTGCCCCCCTTTTTCTGGGCGGCGCCAGTGGTCATGGGAGATGCCTCTCCTTTGTCAAGAGGTTTGCCGTTTTGGATCTGGTTGATGGGCCTTGCAGCCGTGTTGATTTTGATCGGACTGTTTCTGCGCCGCCGGGCCGTGGCAAGAACTTAGGTGTACAACTGATCTACATCAGCGTCCGCCAACTCCTGGAAAAATTGACTCACATTGTCGATGACTGCGGCCAAAAATCGCTCTCCACGCTCTGCGGTCGCTTGAGAAGGATCTCCAACCCCGGTATCTGCCGTTACCTTGGACCATTGTCGCTGTGAACTGACCCAGCCTTTTCGAAGTGCTTCAATTGTCCACTGCTTTGCGTGCCCATTTCCAGCCTGGGACAATGGCTGGACCAGATCCGGGCGAATGACCTGCATCACTGATGTTTCCAACTCCCCGGCATGATCACCCAAATCCGTGAAATATGCGGCGGGGTCTTCTGCCTGATACCAATTTCCTGCACAGGCAAAGATGTCTGGATACTCAATTGATAGTTCGCGGAGCATCTGCTTGAAATGATTGCCGCCATGTCCATTCATGATGACAAATTTGCGGATTCCCGCTCGTCGCAGGACTTCTGCTACATCTTTGATAATGGCATATTGGGTAGATGGATTGAGATTGATACAAAATGGGATATCCATCTGACCAGTGTTGACCCCAAAGGGAATGCACGGCATGATCAGGGCTTTGGTACCATTCTGCCAGGCTTTTTCTGCCGCTTTTTCCAATACGAAATCTACCTGGTAATTGTCAGTTGCGTAAGGCAGGTGATAGTTGTGGGCCTCGGTAGCTCCCCAGGGTAAAACTGCCAGATCAAATTGCGTATTCCGTACAATTTCCCAATTGGTTTCTGCCAAAATATATGGTCGCATAAGATTGTGAGATTGGAGAAATGAAAAGTACAATCTCACCAATCTATCCCTTTGGGACAAATGGGATCAGTTTCAATGCGAATTACATATTGTGGCTTAAGGTCATATACAGGTATGCTCTATGCTGTATATCAACAGCTTAGAGATTTTAGGGAATGAATTGTTGAGTGAGTGGATTAACGTAGAAGAATTCGTTCTGTCATTCTACGTTGAGCAGTGGTAATTTGAAGTAGAAAAAGGCCTTTCTCGAGATGAGAGGATGGGATCCTACCGTGAACAGAAGGGCCAAAGTTGGCTCTGCTCTCTTCATAGAAAAGCTGACGACCCTGCAAGTCCATCAATCTAATTTGGTAAGGAGCAGACTGCGTCAGCTCAAACTGGAAGTGCAAATCTTCACCCGGCAGACTGTTGAACAATTGAATTTCAGCAGTTTGGATACGGATCAGTTCCTGGACCGGAGAATAGAAAATGATATTCTGTTTGCTTTCCCTACGAATCCGGTAGGCAACATTTCCTTTGGATGGCAATTGGTCCTGGAAGCTAAACTTTCGGTTGATCCCTTTCATGTTCCTGGCGTTCACACCACCAATGATGCGAAAGTCTGCCTGACCAGTTTTCCGTTCAACCAAAAAAACTGAGCCGGTGTCATCATCAAGCATTTCCCAAGTAAGGAGAACTACATGCTTGTCTTGAATAGCCTGGAACTGAATGAAGTCGTTATCGCGTTCAGCGAAGGAATATGGTGAAAGGGAGTTGGCGGTGTGCACTCCCAGCGGATAAAATGCAAATGAAGGAGTCGAGAGACAACTTACGAATATCCCCAATGATATGATCCGACGTATGAGTCTCAACATGGCGATTGTCTAATTTCCTGAAATGCAAGAGTTTGACTGCAAGGACATTGGTTCACCCCTAAACCAGGTATTCTTACGTTTTCGTGTTCTAATTTACGACCTTTCTATTACGAAGCTGAATTCATGTAATATTTCAGCGAAAAATGCACGTTTTTTTACCTGATCGGAGAAATAAACTACCTTAATCGCTCAACTTACGATTTTTTTCGAAAAAATCGAATCTTCCAGCTCCTAATGTAGAGGTAAGATCACGGCAGTTTGCAAGCCCGCTTCGCATATTGAGGACGTATTCCGAACTTTTCAAACATTCGGTCTTGTGGAATTTAGTACGAAATCAAGCTAGTTTTGTACCATCTCCTGGCGACGGCCCTCTACCTCATACACCTGGATTTTGTCTTTCTTCCCCTTGACCTCAATCGGGATCCAGGCCTTGGCGCGTACAGCATCGTGAACCACTTCGTAGACTGATTCGCTGATCAGTATGGAGTTGGGATGCTCTTTGGTCAGGGTCTCAATCCGTTTGCCTGTATTCACTGTATCTCCTGTGACAGAATAGGAGATTTTATCTTCCGAACCCAGGTTTCCTGCGACGACCATGCCACTATTGATTCCAATCCCCATTTCGATTTCCCTACCCACCACACTGGCATAACGTTCATTGAGCATTTCGAGCCTTTTCATCATTTCGATGGCGCAGAGCACAGCCTTTAGTTCCGGTTCTGTGGTGGCGATGGGGGTGCCAAAAGCTGCGAAAATTTCGTCTCCGACGAACTGATTGACGGTACCCTGAAAGTGCTTGATGACTTCAGTCATGATCGCATAATAGTCATTCAGGAAGCCGACGATTTCTTTGGGAGAAAGGTCTTCGGACATATTGGTGAAGCCTCGGATGTCACAAAAGAGGACCGTGATCTCCTTTTGCTCTCCTTCAAAAATTGATTCGCTTGTATTGTTCAGGGAGCGCTCAACGATGGCTTCAGGGACGTATTTCATGAACAACTTAAGGGTACGTTCCTGTTCCTCTACCTTATTTTGCAGCTCTGCAACCAGGCGTTTGTTGCGCTGCTGCAATTCGTACATCTGGCGGGCATTTTCAATGGTCATCCGAAGCTCATCTTCCTCCCATGGTTTGGTGATGTAGCGGTAAATATCAGCATTGTTGATCAGGTCAATGATGGCCTGTACATCGCTGTAACCTGTGAGGATGATGCGAATGGTCTCTGGAAATTCCGGCAGGACGTTTTGGAGGAATTGTACACCTGTCATTTCTGGCATACGCTGATCAGTGATCACCATCTGAATGGGATGCTGACGTAAGATTTCGAGGCCTTCCGAACCGCTTGAAGCGGTGAAAACACTGTATTCCCTGCGAAATGTTGCCTTAAATGAAACGAGGTTCTGGGGCTCGTCATCAACGTACAAAATGGAGAATTTTTTTGCCATATGTGTTCTCCGCTGTCCTTATCTGTCGGTTTGGGGTGATTGTTGGACTGGAATCAAAATTCTAAATGTACTGCCCTTTCCTGGTTCGCTTTCCACTTCAATATTTCCCTGGTGTTGCTCAATGATCCCAAAAGTAATGGAAAGGCCTAAACCGATCCCCGAACCCACATCTTTGGTGGTAAAGAATGGTTCAAAGATACGTTGGGAAACCTGTTTTTCCATACCGATGCCATTATCTTTAATCTCTATGCAGGCAGTTTTTCCCCTTCCCTCATTGCTACACAGTTCTGTCCGGATGGTGATTTTGCCTTCATAGTCAGAAGGGGTATCAGCCAGGGCCCGTTTATGACCGATTGCCTGGATGCCATTGGAGATCAGATTCATGAAGACCTGATTGAGTTTCCCCGGCATGCATTCACAGAAAG
>JBCBZF010000661.1:0-4197 GCA_039815525.1 Bacteroidota bacterium
ATGCCTTGTCCTACTTCGGCAACTTTGTCATGATATGGTTTGAGGGCGTCATCCGTCAGGAGAAAGGCAACACATGATTCTGAAAGCTCGTTGCTCTTTTCCTGAGCGGCGGTTTCATATTCAGCCACTTTTTCCAGATCCACATAACGCAGATCTTTTAATCCGATGATTTCACCAATCAAAGAACGTAGTTCTGCCAAATAGCCCACGAATTGATCGATGGACTTGGGTTTATAGCGACGAATCTTGTCGAAAAGAGCTTTCTGGTTTTCCTCCACTGCTTCGATGGCAGCTTTGGTGTTCTGGCGGATCTTTCGAACTTTCTCAAATTCATCAATGGCTGAGGCAGCCGCTTCCCGAATCTCAGCCAGCGGCTGATCCAAATTGGCAGTTTCAGCAGATTTGATCCAGTAATAGGAATCCAGAATATCTGTGGTTTTTTTGACCAAATCCACATATAAATTCCCATAGTCATCTCCTTTTCCCAATAAAGTCAGCAGCTCATTGCACTCCGCCATTCCGCGTACCAGGTCTTTGTTGCCTACCTTGGCAAGGAAAGAGGTGGACTCGGTTGGCGTCGCATTGGCTTCTTTTGCATAAGGTGTTTGCCAAACCTGTACCACATGATGACGCCCAGCGGTTTCCTCAGAACGGAAATAGCATAGCTCTCCATCCGTGAAAATGCTGAATCCATTACAGTGAATGGGCGTATCAACGGACTGTTTCACCAGATTATAGGGCAGCAATACATAGCCCCCTTCTTCCTGGTTGTAAAACATGTATAGAAAATCCTCACCATTGTCGGAGGCGATCCGCTTTTCAAAGTGCAGCTCAGTGGAGACATTGTCGAAGATTTTGTATTCACCGGTTTGCAGATAATAGCCATTGGCGAAAATCAGACCTTGCTGGTCAGGGAGCATGACACAGGCTTTTCCAATGGAATCCACCCGCAGGGCTTCCTGCATTTTCTCATTGAAAATGATGTAACGCCACTCTTTCTCCTGATAGGGCCGCACTTTGAGTACAATCAGATTGCCCAGGTCTGCATAATAGATATCCGCATCATCCAGGGTTTGATCTGGATTATCGACGGGCTCTTCATAAATGCCTTTCCCGGAATCTGTATTGTCTTCTACCTTGATGGTCAGATCTCCACCGACGGTTTCGACAAAAGCACGATCTTCGACTGAGACATGAGGATGAGTGCCCCGACGGTGCATTTCACGGGTGGTACGCTTCCAGGAGAATTCCTGCTGGTCAGGAAAGCGAAATTCATGGTCGAATCGATTGCCTAAATATTGAAGCGAATCGGTTCCGATTGCCCATTTAAAGGTTTTGATATCAGAAACGCCTTTGCCAATCCGAAAGACCATAAACAGATGGGGTCCGATTACGGCAAATTTGACAAAAACTGTGTCTTTATAGTATCGGTAGAGGTTGTGAAAATCCTCTTCAAAAGTCGCGTCCTGAATCAGGCTATTTTCTTCCTGATGGAAACTATGGTCGCTGTTTTCAAAGCGGTACGTAGCAAATACATCTTTGATCTGAATCTCTGCGCGCAAGCCAACGTGAACATTGTAGCCAAAGATAAAATGGTTGCCAATTGCGACCATGTCCACCGGGATACAATTGTTTTCCGTGGTGATGCGATCATTGGCGAGTAGCTGCATATCCACCGCCCCAAATACCTCCTTTCGGCTGGCATTGAGTTGGTCCATGCGTGCACGGAGATCATCGGCCTGCTTGGCCAGGCGACGGCGAATGATTTCGTAGGTTCCGCCGTCCATTTGCTCTATGGTTGTGAGTGTATTTTCTGACATGCTAAGTTTTCAGACGATGGTCAATGGTCGATAGAAACGTGAAGGAAATGTAATGCAGCGTAAAAATTCATCAGGAGCCTTTTTTGTCGATCTCACGAATCAGAAAGTTTAGTTTGTTCAACAATTGGGCATCACCTAAATCGCCCGGATCCGTCATCTCAAATCGCAGATCATTGCCAAAGCTCATCATGATGGTGCCAAAATGCGGATGCCAATACTTGATGTGCCCTGGTTGGGGATCGCCGATGTGCGCGTAGCCGAAGAAGCGGTAAATGCTTTCGTCTTTTCCATCAATTGGAAAACTGATGACGCCTGCAAGCTTTACTTCCATATAGTCTGCATCGGCCAGCCTTATGCTGTCGCCTTCTTCAATGATCTCATAACTGCGAATCTCTTGCCGGCCTTTCAGATCCTGAAGATTCAGGTCCATCTCCATCACCGTCCAGGAATCGTTGCCATTGGGTGAGTGGAAGACATTGGTCAATTCGAGGCTTCGGTAGTGCATGTCTCCCAATTGTTCAATTTGCGTAAACTGCGCTTCTTCCAGGATCACCTCCTCTCCACTCATTTGTCGATAGCTTACCTTGGTCAAATCTTCCAGCGACTTGATTTTAGCCAATTGCTGGCGCAGTGGATCTGATTCACCTGTTTGGCAGGAGAATACGGTGAGCAAGAGGGAGAATAGGACGAGACTAAGCCTCGTCCTGTAAGATTTGATCATCAATTCTGATTAGGAAATACCCAATGAGTTCATCTGGCGGTCAGCAATGCCGAGGGTTTGAGCAGTCGCCATTAGCTGTTGCAGGACGCCTTTCTCTTCCTTGTCTTTGCTTTGATTCATCAATTTAAGAATCAAGGCAGACACCGTCAGATTGCGCACATCATCGGTACTGAGGCCAAACTGGCCGACCAATCCTTTGAGTTTGTCAGCAAAATTACCGTTCCCGTTTTCACCATTCAGCAGCGCATGCTTAAGCTCTTGCAGATTGTCGCTGTTGCCGATCATGCGGTCAACTGATTTGCCGTTGGTAACGGCATTGGTGATGCGATCGAAGAACTGCTGGTCGCCACCGACGATGTCGATGTTGGCAGATTTGAGGGCTTCGGCGAGAACCTGCGCTTGCGCAGCTGCAATGTCTTTCTGGATCTCGATATGAGCCAGTTCGACTGCTTTCTCTTTCTCCAGACGAAGCTTGAATTCTTCGTGCTCTTTCCCTACACCATCCAGTTTCTGCATGGCCTGCGCTTTGGCTTCTACCCCTTTGGCCTCAGCAACTGCTTTCTGCTGTATTACATCTGCTTCAGTTTTACCCATCTTGGCATCTGCTTGCGCTTTTGCTTCGATTACCTGGGCCGCAGCCAGACCTTTGTCTATGCTCAACTGGGCTTCTACCAAACCGAGTTTCTTATTGGCATCTGCCTGGGCTTCGCCTTTGAGCTCGATGCCTTTGGCTTCGGCCTGGGCTTTTTGTTCGAGGACATTGGCTTCGGCCTGTCCCTCTTTCTCCTTGGCTTCCGCTTTGGCTTCCATCACCCGGGCTTCCGCTAGGCCAATGGCTGCATGTTCTTCTGCCGTGGCATCAGCCATGATTTTCTTGGCTTCCGCTTCTTTGTCAATGGCTTCACGCAAAGCATTCGCCTCAATCACGCGCTGTTGCGCTTCCAACTCAGATGCCTGCTTATCGGCTTCTGCGGCTTTGATTTTCATGACCAACTGCTCTTCCGCTTTCTGGGCCGCCTCCATCAGAGCAACCTTCTTGGCACGCTCTGCGGCGGCAATGGCTTCGGTGTCTTTGATTTTTTCCTGCTCCTCCACCACTTCGCGTTCTACTGCTACCCGGTCGCGGATCACGTCCTGGATATTTTTACGCTCTTCCTCCACCGCTTTCTCCTTCTCAATCTGCGCAATGGCCACGATGCGCTCACGCTCAGTTACCTCAAGTTCCTTGTCTCGGGTTACTTTTTCCGTTTCAATGGCGTCGGTACGCTCCTTACTCTTGCGGGCGACCAGGACATCACGGTCTTTGTTTTCTTTCTGGATTTCCAGTTCGCGCTCCTTGGCAATGCGGGCAGTCTCTGCTTTGGTGGATTCCTCTTCCTGCACTTTGCGGGTTTCAGCCAGTTCACGGGCACGGGTGGAAGCAATTTCACGTTTCTGCGATTCTTCTTTCTCTACCAACTGCTTGTCCAGTTCGAGAATGGCTTCCTGCGCTTCTACGTCCTGCTTTTTGATTTCCTTCTCTTTCTCCCGCTGAATTTTATTGGCCTGGGTAATCTGCTGCGCGGTCAGATCACGAATCTTCTTGATACCTTCTGCGTCCAGAATATTGTCTTCGTCAAGGTATTCAACTGGGGTCTGCTCCAGATAATCAATCGC
>JBCBZF010001301.1:0-1614 GCA_039815525.1 Bacteroidota bacterium
GACCATGGAAAACGGCCTTACCCAAATCCTGCAATCTCCTTCTGATGGTTTGATTCTTCGGCAAGTGCTCAACCTATCGGCGGGGGTGAAGATCTAAGCGATTTACCCCAGCTTTTCTTCTTCTTTCGTGCTGATCCAGGCTTTGTAAAAGACCCGGAATAGAAAAACCAATACGCCAGCCATCCGGCTGACCAGAATCAATAAGATCTCCCCACCACTTTGCTGGATGTTGAGTTTGCGTGCATCATTCTGCACATTGACCATCAGCACCAGGTTGATAATCAGACCGGTTCCATACATAAGGAAAGTGTAGTATTGATAAAATGAGTCTATCCCAAGCCAATTAACAAGCATCGGAGCCACACTGGTAAAAATGCTGTGCACAATGATGGCAATGAGCAGCATACTGGCATAACGCTTGACCAGTTTTTCCGTCTTAATGAAGTTTAAAAGGTATTCCATGATTGCGTGTATTTCGCTGAAGTTTTTCCCAAAGATATGAGGTGCATTCATTTTTAGAATAGAACGTGGCTCATTTTGTACCCTTACCTGCTTTTGAGTGAAGCAATCGCAGCTTTCAGCATGCCAACTGCCTTGGTCAATTCCTCTGGATTGAGTGAGGCAAAACCCAGGCGGGTCGCATTTAGCTTAGCTCCATAGGGTTGGTATTGATGGCCGACCGGAAAATATAAGCCCTGCTGACGCGCGTGCTGTTGAAGTTCATTCAGGGGGAGAAATTCTGCAAATTCTGCCCAAACAGCCATGCCACCATCTGGCCAGCGAAAGCGAATTTCACCACTCAATTCTTGTTCAAGCAATTGGCAGAAATGGTCCCTCCGCGCATGATAATGTTGCAGTGATTTGCGCAGATGTCGCCGGATTTCCCCTTCACGAAACAGGACCGAAACGGCCTGTTCCAATACCTGGTCCCCTTGTCTGTCGACAATGCGCCTGAGCGTGCCAAGGGCATTGATCAGGTTTTTGGGACCATAGACAAACCCGATTCGAAAAGCAGGAGAAATGTTTTTACTCAAAGATCCCACATAGGCAACCATGCCATCCCGATCAGCACTGGCCAGGGGGAGAATCGGGCTGCTATTGTAGTGAAAATCATAATCATAATCATCTTCGATGATGGCAAAACGATATTGCCGGGCAAGCTGTAGCAGATGAACCCGTCTTTCGGCACTTAGGGTAACCGTTGTTGGATGATGATGATGACTGGCCACGTATAAAGCACGGATCGGATGTTGCTGGCAGATACTGGCAATCGCCTCGACCTGAATGCCATCCTGGTCGACCGGAACCGGATGTATTACCGCCCCAGCTTGCTGGGCAATCATATTGGCAGTGGCATAACTGCTTTCTCCGACGATGATGCCGTCTCCCGCTTTCATCAGGGTATTGGTCAGAAGGTACAAACCCATGATGGCGCCGCGGGTGATCAGAATGTTGTCGATATCTGCCTGGATGCCACGTGTTTCCTGAAGATATTTTGCCAACTCAGCCCTTAGGCTGGCGTTGCCTTTTGGATCATGATAGTAGAAGTATCGATTCAGACTCCTTGAGCGGGTTACATTACGGTATTCCCTTGCCAGTGGGGCCAGAGGAGCC
>JBCBZF010000336.1:0-6591 GCA_039815525.1 Bacteroidota bacterium
TGATGTGATACTGCGCATAATCGAAAGGACTCTGCCCATCCGTTCCTGAATGGTGTATCACGATTCCCGAAATGGAAAGTACATTTCGGGTTGTGTAACTATTAGTACCGTTTTTCGGTAGAGCGTCAACGATTTTGTGCACTTTTTTTGAAAAAATTTCCCCCATTCCCCAGACCAGAATTGGCAGGACAATCAGGACGAAAACTAAGGCACTGATGATGAGGCGTTTCATGGCTAAAATGGTGCAACTTCTTCAAAGGCCACTTTTTTTGGATTGGGCAGGCCGGTGAAACGGATCTCGCTGAGTGGCACTTCCAGCTTGATTTTCCCATCTCGCGGCCTGAGGGTATGATGGAAGTATTGTTCCAGCATAAAGGCATTCCCGCAGCTACCGGTGAGGACCACCATCACTTCATAATCAAACTTACCAGGATAGGTGGCCCGATACTGTTTGGAGCTGGACCAGTCCTGAAAATGGCGGGAGGAGTCTTTTGCAACTGCTTGGCCGAATGGCCGACATAAAGGATCTTTTTGGTGCGCTTACTGCGGATGATGTAGACGCCGCAGTTGGAGCGGGTGATGAAAGGCAAGGTGGCAGTGAGGCGCTTTTGTCCGGGCTTGCGCACATAAGGGGCAAACCAGCGGCTTTGTCGGATCACAAACTTCTTCCCACCAGGCGCTTTGATCTGTTTCCTTCTGAGTTTCATGCTTTCTTTTTGAGAATGGCCAATACCAGGATGAGGGCGGCAAAGCCAGCGAGGGCCAAAAAGATGGTCTGCTGGGCGCGCCTCCGGGCCTGCCTTTCTTCAAATACATAAGCTGTTACCGCCCCTTCATTGGCGAGCTGCTGGGTACGCCGCTGAGAATTAGCGGTGAGGACATTGCCAAGGGGCTGAAGGATGCCGGTGATGATGGAAAGAATGGCCATTAGCGTAAGATGAAGTATGCAGCTGCTCCAAGTAGAAGCAGACCAAAGAATGCGAGGATCAGATTGGAGCCGGTGCCGCTTTGCTGGGTTTCGATGAATTCCTGCTCGATCTGATTGGGCAGCATGTACTGGTTTTGGACGAAGGCCGGTTGGGCTTCTAAAAAAGCATAGCCGGAAGCAGGTGGATTGTCAGATCCACACGCTTCCCGGCAGGCTTTGGCCGCCTGGGGGTTCCACTGCAAGTCTGCATTACAGGCATTTTTGCAGCGGCATTTCTTTCCACAAAAGAGTCCCATGATCTTTGGTTTATGGCCGCGTCTTTTTGATGGAGGTAAAGAATAAGCCAGCTGAGAATGCACCTAACAGCATGGCACTGATTGGCCCGAGGCCTCCGGCTCCGATGGAGATGAAGGTGCCGACAAAGAGCACCACCGGTTCAAAGACCATGGCAATGTTCAACAAGGCTGAGAAGACAATGGTGGCCAAAAGACGCTTGGCGTTTTGGGTCAACCAGAGGGAATAGCGAAAGCCTTCGCCTAAGTTCTTGCGGACATCCAGGAGCACAATGATGAGGATGCCCACCAGAGAAAGCAGAAAAGAGGTAAAGAATTGGAGGATTGTCATAGGGTCAGCATTACTGGATCACAATGGTCACCTTCTTGCCACGAGAGCGGCTTTTGGTGGTCTTTCTTTTGCGGGTGGTGGTCCGCTTCCGAGCGGATGATTTCACCCGGCGCTTAGGGGTCGCTTTTCTGCGTCTACTTTTTCGTTTCATGCTTATTGATGATTAAGGAGTTGAAGAGTATTGGGACCAGGCGGAACACCTGGCCCCGTTGAAGCCAATCAAACACGTATTATGGTTGGACAATGAGGAGTTTTCCACCCCAGGCCGGAACAGCTACGGGTGAGCTGATCGGATTGCCGGATTCGTCATTGTACGGCCCGCTGAAGGCGACTTCTGCAATGCCGGGATCGTAGTTGGTGATGAGGCGCAAATCCTGATCAGCGGTTGCCTCATCGATGTAGGCCCAACCGGTGAGGGGGAAGCTTGCGCCGATTTCACCAGAGTAGCTGACCCAATCGGTTAGGTTGAAGAAGTCATCCACATTGCCGTTTTCCTTATCGTCCTTCTCACAGATATAGCCGTTGGCATCGTAAGGAGCGATGTAGGTATTGCCTTCAAAGCTGCCTGGCTTGTAAAGCCCGTACTGACTTTCCTTTCTGGCATTGAGAATATAGATACACTTCTGATTGGGCGCGGTGCAGACCAGGGTATTGAAACGGGTGATGTTTCCGGTATTCTGGTTTTCCTCCTTGGTAACATTGTTGTTGAAGGTGAGCTGGAAACGCTTGCAGCCGCGAATCAGGTTGTATTCAACCACATTGTTTTTGGTCTGGAGATTCAGATAGATGCCGTGATCAGATGCCTTTTCAATGACATTGTGAGCAATCAGTGAGTCTTTGGTTCTGAGATCGAAATAGACCCCACTGGCCAGAAGCTTTGCATTGGGATTGTAGTAGCCAGTCAGATTGCCAATGACGTTTTTGACAATGTTGTAGCGGATGGTCAGATTCTCGGTGGCATAAGGCACAGACGGATCACTGCCTTTGTTGTCAAAGGCATAGATGGCCCCACCATCTGCTAACCAAAGCAGGGTGTTTTCGACCAGATTGTATTCAATGAAATGATCCTTGCCATCGGTCCGGATGCCGTTGTAGGAGACATTGGAAACATGGCAATGATGGATATTCATAGATCGACAGGTCTGGCCAGAGATGCCAGAGTTGTAATGATTATGGGCACTACCATTGGCACCAGGCACCCCAACAGAACGACCGTAGAGCACCGCGCCGATCCGGTCGATCTTGCAGTTGTACATCTCGATCTCTTCGCCTTTTCGAAAGTAGAAACCAGTACCAGAGATGTCCACCGCTTCTACATCATGGATAAGGGTGCCAATGTTGGAGGTAGTGGATTCCAAGGCTGCACCGTAGACCAAACTTACTTTGCCGTGCTGCCAGTAGAGATCATGAGCGTCTTGGCGCACCGAGTCAGTATGCTGATAGCGGAAGTCCAGGTCTGCGATTTCCAGATTTTCTCCTTGTTGATCTACCCCGAAGTGATACTGCGAACCGTAGATTTCACCGGAAGGCGCAGCGCCAGCGGTTTGATAGTAGAGGGTCTGGGTGTAGATATTGTACCACCAGTCTCCGGCCATGCTCATAAACTGGGGCCGGTTGAAGATGTAGAAGGTATTGCCTTCCCGGGTTCCGGCTTTGGTCTTTTGGGTTGGGTCCCAGCCGACGCGGTTGCCATTGTGGCTTTCAATGGGTCGAGTCTCTGCGGCCCATTTGTTTCGGAAGGTGATCTGGCCACCAGTGAAGTCATTGGTGTCGAGGTAGGCCGAAACAATGCCGAAGTCATCACTGGCTGCTTCAATGATCTGCGGACCGCTGTTACAGGGATAGGAGATCTGGCCATTGATAAAGAGGGCACCAGCATCCGCCAGCTCGACATTCAGCGAGTAGACATTGCCCCCCTCATCGGTCCAGGCTCTGCCGGTCAGATTATCAGATGCAACAATGGCCGGATTATCTCCATCCCCATAAGCACCCAAACGGATGCGGTTTTCAGGATCAGTGCCAGCGACACCATTGAAGACAACTTCGCCGACAAAGCTTTCGCCCCGCTTGAAAAGGATGGCATCGCCCGGATTCAAATTGGGCAGTTCCGCATTTACTTTATCGATGCTCTGCCATGGTGTAGCCTCAGAACCATCAGCCGTGTCGTCCCCATCATTGGCCACATGGAAGACAGCGCCGGTATAGACGTTTTGAGAGCCGAGATTTTCCTCAGTGATAAAAGCCGCTTCAGCCGTCCAATCAGAGGGTCCGTTGCTGAAGACGGATCTAACCTGATATTCATATTGAGTAAAAGGCGCAAGGCCAGGCAGGGTGAGGAAGTTTTGCGAAGCCAGACGGGATTCGGTGTTCCAATAGGTCCGGCCAGTCTCACGGTATCGGATTTCATAACCGATCACATTGGAAACAGCATCCCAAATGAAGTCAGCCTTGAAGTGATCGAAATCGACCTGCACATTAGCCGGGGCTACCGATGAACCCTGCACGGCAGTTGTGAAGTTCCAGGCTTCTTTATCCAGAATCGCTGGAGCGGGATTGCCGTTTGTGTCCTGCACAAAGCCAGCATCTACCAGCACATAATAACGAGTGCCGAAGTTTAGGCCGAAGGAGTCAACCGAGACAGTATCATTGTCAATGCTTCCAACTGCTTGCTCCGAGACCAGGGCATCGGTTGCGTAATTGAAAATCCGAAGCTTTTGGGATACCTCCCCGACTTGTAGATTGCGGTTATAGGTCAGGGAAAGCGCAACCGGCGAGGTGGCCACCCCAGCGGTTTCATCATCGGGGGTGAAGGAAAGAAGTGCAAATGGCACTTCACCCGTAATCACCCAGGCGTTTTGGGCAATGCCTTCCCATCCGTTGCCAGATAGATCCTCAATAGAGTTGGGGGCAATCCAGATATAGACCGGCTCACCTGGTGGGAGGATCAGATTGCGCAGCTCGACAGTTTTGTTGTCGGGGGAGAAATAGAGATCGGTGCCAAAGTCATAGCCTTTGACAATGCTATCATCAGAGACTTTGCGGACTTGAATGATGGCTCCGCCGGTCGTATTGACAAGTCGCACTTCCTCGTCAAAGACCAGTCTTGGAACAATGGGAGAAGTCAGGTCAGTTTCGTTATGCGCTGGAAACTGCGATTGCAGGACCGGCGCAACATTATCAGCCGCAGCGGCGGTGATAAACTGCCAGCTATACAGCGGAATACCTGCAAGGGGATTACCCGCCAGATCGCAGATCCCACCCGCAGGAATGACAACGGAATAGATCGTATCTGGATCAAGGTTGGCAGCGAGCAGTTTGACGGTGCTGCCATTTACATCAATGTCAACGCCCGTGCTCAGATCATAGCTTTTGTGAACGCTATTGGTTGAGACATTGAAAACCACAATCGAGCCGGATTTGATCTGCACCGGCTCATCGAAGTTCATGGTAATCACCGCACCGGTTGGGACGTTCGCACTGTCATGACTGGGGGTGCGGCTCTCCAGCGTTGGCGCGGTATTGTCCTCACTTGGATTGGCATTGCAGCTTTCTGCTTTCACACCAGGCACAAAACCAAGCGGGGCGATGCTTGGTGGCACAAACCAAAACTGCTGAATGGCTCCGGTTGAATACTGGACCACCACCTGCTTTAGCTTGGTTCCCTCTGGGATGCTTTGATTGGAGCCGTCTGCGCAGAAGAGCTGGCAACAAAACCAGACCACACTGCTGGCCATGGGTACACCATTCAGATCCGCGTAGTTGTCCAGCTCATCTGCGATGAAGGTTTTGTGCAGCCGGTGGCGGTCCAGACCGGTCTGCAAATACTTTTGCTGCGGGAAATAGATATCCGGCATTCCCACCGGAATGTTATCAATTGACTTCATGTTTTTTGATTGCTTATTCGAATGAGACGCGGATGGCAAACCACAGCAGCATGATCATACCCGCTGTGAAAATGGCACCACCGTAGAGCCAAAACATGCTCTTGCGCTCAACCTTGACTTCAAATTCTATTTCTGGGAGAAACTCTTCCATGTTTTTTGTACCAGTTCATGATCCCCATTGGCAGGGGCTGTTTTCCAGATCGATCAGGCGCACACTTTCGCCCAGCTGCATGATATTGCGAATGGCTCCTTGCGTTTGTGCGCCCCAGATGCCATCTACCACGATTGGCCGGGCAAAAAGCGGTTTGTTGCCGTTGAACCACTGCTGAAGGGCTTGCACTTCCGGGCCTCTGTCGCCAAAGCTCAGAGACTTTTCACAGGCCAGGACACCACCGCTGTCAACTGGAAGGACCGGCTCATCTGGCAAAATCTCTCGTAAGGCTGCATCCGCTTCGGCTTGATTCCTTTTGATAAGAAAAAGAATCAGCCCACCACTCAGACCCAGAAGCGCAAGGCCTATCAGTATGTAGATCCACACTTTCATTTACAGCACGATATGGGCGATTCCGTCAAACTCACTTTCCGAAAGGAACATCCGCAGATCATTTGTCAGTCTCCTTCCAGGGGCCAGACCTTCATAGGCTTCTTCCAGCAAGACAAAGCCTTTGCGGTCATAATCATCGATCACCGCAATCACTGCTTCTTCATCTTCGGTCCAGCCGTTGGACCCAAACCAGCCAGTGCCAATGCCGAGAGCCGTTTTGATCGCTTTGGCATCCAGTATCACCGCTTCCATGTCATAGCCGTTTTCTTCGGCTACCTCAGAGAGTTCTTCGCGGATCTCATTCTCCACGCTGGCTTTGGTAATTGCTTTGATCAGCCTGCCAATCATGATGATCACCAAAATCGCCAAAAGGCCCAGGCCGCCGTAGATGTATGCTTGTTTGTTCATCGTCCAAATTCGCTTCGGTTTTGCTTGCAGCTCTCACAGTTACAGCCCTTCTGCCCGCTGTGCCAAAGACCGATCTTTGACATCAGCCAAAAGCTGATCACCGTGGCCAGGATCATGATGATAAGCGTCCCAATCAGTCTCATAGGATAAATTCACCTTGTCGTACCTCCATCGAATGCAGGCCGGGATGGTTCTGATAAAAA
>JBCBZF010000422.1:0-5861 GCA_039815525.1 Bacteroidota bacterium
CGCCCATATAATAGGTAACAAAGCGATTGGGGAGATTAAAGGCTGCCTGGAATTGGGTGGCGAGGACGATTTTTTTATACACCTCCACATAGTTCTGCACATTCAATTGCAGACGGTTAAAGGCGATTTCATTGTCTGTGAAAGAGTAATAGCTGTCGAAAGAGGCTCTGGCACGGAGACCTTTGGTGGTGTAGCCCTGTGTTTCGCTTACATTATCGTACCAGATAGCAGCGCCTGCCTGGACCAGGAAATTGTTGTCGTCAAGCGGTTCTTGCCGTAAAATTTGCTGATCCTGACGTTTGAGGGAAACCAGTCCACTTTGTACCTGAACCGCCGCCTTTGAGCTTAAAGGATAGATCCCACCCACTTTGAGATCAATTTTGTCAAAGCGTAAAATCAGAGAATCAGACTGTACAAAAGTCTCACGCCGGAAATGGCGGGCTGAATAACTAAGATCAGCAAACCAATCGATTCTGCCTTTGGCATAGGTATAGCGGAGTCGGGCGTCATTGTTGCGGACGTTGATGTAAGGGCGGAGCAATACGTCGATGTGATGATTGCCCAATACATCGGAAAAACCACTTTGCATGGTGAGGCCGTAACGTGCCACTGGATTGAACGCCAGTCCCAGGCCCAGATAATCCAATTTAAATTTTGTGGGGGCAGAAATGGCTTCGTCCACTTCTATTTCTCCCAGTTCGGGTTTGGCCTCATCTCCGAAAACAGTGGTCAGGACCCGTTCGCTTTGCCGGTTTTCGAGACGGGTCGGTTTTTCCCGTGTATCATAAGGATCAGTTTCCTCATCAAAAATGTAATAGCGAACCGGTTCGTCTTTTTCCTTCTCTACGACTTTGGGCTTTTCCACAACCGGCTCCGGCTCATCAATCACGACTTCCTCTGCTTCTGCCTGACGTGCTTTTTTCTCTTCCAGGGCCTTTCTGGAAAAATATTTGGCGTCTTCATCCAATCTCAAGATGGTGAGCGCAGGATTCTGATCGATTGGTAAGGTGCCGCCTGGTACATAAAAGAGGTTCATTTCCCCATCCACCGGACGACTTAATCCCAATTTCCCTTCAGTGGCAACGATTTGATCGACACCAACTCCCAGATTGGTCAGTGATTCGGTGGCATGGGTGAAAATATTGACCTTGCTCAGATTGTAGATACCACTGGCATCGCTGACATAGCCAAGTTCATATCCGCTGATGATAAAGGCTTGCCGCTCATTGACGGTAGGCGTATTGGTGACCCGAAGGAGTGTATCCTCGGCCAAATCATAGCGAAAGAGATCCATGTCATTCAGGTAACTGCCCCACATGGGTTCATCGACATCCATCATGATGCTGTCCCGATTGGAACTGAAGAAAATGTACTGATCATCAATGCTCCAAACCGGGTCCCGTTCGTCATAGGGGTCGGCAGTGATGGCTTCGAAAGAAGCCGTACCGGCTTTACCAATGTACAGATTCGCCTTTCCGCCTTTCAAAGCAGAAATGGCCAACTGATCACCGTCATTGGACCAGCTGATATCCAACACGCGCTGAATCCCATTGGCCAGCGGCTTTTGATTAAGCTTCTTCGAATTGATTTTATAGTAAGCCAGCCAGCTTTTCTGCCTTTCATAAACGGAGGCCACAATTTCGTCGCCATCCGGGCTGAAACTCAGAGCAGGGACAAAATCCAGGTAGCGCGCATCACTGCGGCTGATGCCAGATTCAATGCCGGTAGCTTCGTATTTACCCGTCGTTGGGTCCAGCAACCAAACGCTCTGCTTTCCTTCTTTCTCAAGGTATACTGCAAAAAGATCCTGCCGTTCATTGTAGGAGAAGGCCCTAACCTGGTAGCCAGCTTTTTCTGGCAACAAATCAGCCTGGTCCATGTCTGTGAGATTCATGCGGCCCGCCATCTGGGCACTGGCATTCTCCTTAACAAATTCCCGCCATCTTTCCGTGAGGGTATTCAGTGAAATGCCCAATACAGAAATGACGCCTGATTCGATGGAGTGTGCAATGTTGACCAAGTAAATGATTTCCGAAATTTTCTGATCGTTGTATTCCGAGGTAATGAAATGCCAGATGGATTTGCGGACCACGCGGTTGATCTGTGCATCACCTTCCAGCGCCAGATCCAGTAAATCTCGCTTTTCGATGCTATTCAGCCACATCTCATCCTGAAAGGTCCAGCCATCAGCAATGTATTCGACCAGCCCTTCCCAGTACCAATCTGCACTGTGCAGGAGGATTCCTGTTTGTAAGGTCGCCCCAAGGGTCCGGCCATAGGCAAATTCTTTCAGAATCAGGGTGCCGACTGTACGTCTGATTTCTTCATACCAGCCAGCCTGGGTGCCGGGATGGACCACAAAGGCGTAGTGTTCCGGCATATTGAGCAGGCCGGGTTGCCGCAGCGGCTGCTCCAGATCCAAATTGGATTGGAGCAGTTCATTGGCATCATTGAAGTAGAAAAGTGTTTGCCGATTGGATGGCTTGTAATCAAACAAGATGCCCAGATCAAAACGGGCATGTTCGGCATATTGAATGGTCCGCAGGGCCGCCGAGCGGTTTCCTTTGGTAAAATAGACGTCAAAATTGTCGGAAGACACCACTTGCCAACTATCGGGATTGGCATATGGGTGAAGGGCTTGTTGAGAAAAAGAAGAAAACGGGGCCAAAAGCATCAGGCTCCAAAGCAAAACGAAATTCCAGACACGCATGCGTGAACGATTAGAAGATTAGGCAGTCAGATATACGCAGCAGAAGGCCGAACGGATGATGTGAATATTGGCCTTTTTCATTCTGGAAAGACCATCTGCTATATGCGTGACAGGAAGTTACGCATTTTCCATACCGGGGGAAAGGCAAAAAGGCGACATTTTTAGCGAGTTTCCCGCAACAGCCACAGCCCTCCCATGGTCAACAATCCGTTCAGAATAAGCTTTTCAAAACCGAAACTATACCCAAACCAAACCGGACTATACATCTGGATCAGATAGACTAGAATCGGAGACAGAACACAAACTACTGGCACCCATTGATCCTTGACCTTGATTTGGGTAAACAGGCCAAAAGCATACAGCCCCAGCAATGGTCCATAGGTATAGCCAGCCGCATCGAATACCGCCCAGATGACAGCATCATCATTCATCCATTTGAAAATCAAAATGACAATGAAGAGAAGGATGGAAAAGCCAATGTGGACCAGATAACGGGTCTGCTTTTTCCAGTCAGCATCGGTTTTTTCTTCAAAATCCAGAATGTCAACGCAAAAAGAGGTTGTCAGAGCGGTCAGGGCTGAGTCGGCACTGGAATATGCTGCCGCAATGACGCCCAGAATAAAGACAATGCCGGCCACTGGTCCGAGATAATTGAGAGACAATAAGGGAAACAGCTCATCGGTCTTATGGCAGATCATTTCGCCTGTATCAGGATCGGCGATCCGAATTGCGCAGTCTTCCATAAAGACCAATTCTACAATACCGGTTTGGGTGCCATAAAGATAGAGCAGGGCACCAAGGCTGAGAAACAGCAGATTGGCAAAAATCAGAACCACTGAGAAGGTATAGACATTCTTCTGGGCATCTCCCAGGCTTCGGCAGGTGAGATTTTTCTGCATCATGTCCTGGTCCAAACCCGTCATCACAATGGCGATGAAAGCACCACTGAAAAATTGCTTGAAAAAATTGTTACCGGGCCCCCAATCCCAAAAGAAGACCTTGGAATAATCGCTTTCCGCGATCATGCTCATCATGCCACCGGCACTGAGATCTAATTCCTGGCCGATCAGACAAACGGTAATACCGGCTCCCAGCAGCATACAAAAAGTTTGCAAGGTATCCGTCCAAACCACAGTTTTGATCCCACCTCGAAACGTATAAATAAATATCAGAGCAATGGAAATCAGCACCATGCCCCAAAATGGAATGCCCAGTGCCCTTCCGATGGCAAGATCCAACACCAAAACCACGAGATACATGCGCAGGCTGGCACCAATGATCCGGGAAAGCAGGAAGAAGGCGGCCCCGGTTCGATAGGAAGCTTCGCCAAATCGCTGGCGAAGGTAGCCGTAAATCGACGTGAGATTCAGGCGATAGTAAAGCGGCAACAATACGAGGGCGATAACGGCATAGCCAAGTAGATATCCAAACACGATTTGCATATAGCCCCAGGCTCCATTGCCCACCGCTCCCGGCACCGAAATGAAGGTTACACCTGACAGGGAAGCCCCGATCATCCCAAATGCCACCACATACCAGGGTGAATTGCGGTCAGCGGTGAAAAAGGTCTCTTCGTTGGCTTTGCGGCCGGTGATCTGTGAAATCACAAATAGCAACACGAAGTAACCAATGATGATTCCGAGGACAAGCGTTTCAGACATAAAAAAGTGCTTAGGTTTTGATCGGTGTGGATCGGTGAGTGTGGAGCGGGTACCGCCCTGGACTTTGATTCAGGGGAAATTCGGCAGTCAGTGGTCGAAAGTTGATAAAATGTACATGGACCATCAACAGACTCGCTCCCCGCCCCTCTATCCCCGCCCCTCTCCTTTAAAACTATCCTCCTGGTGGGCAAAGAGAACGTTGAAAGTGGTCAGGCTGCCATATACACGCGTGATGTATTGCTGCATATTGACTTTTTCCTCATCGCTAAGGTTTTTGCTCTTGTTGATGTTCTGCTCTAGGACCCTTAGGCGATCCCGAACCATCACGATTTTATGGAAGAACGTTTCGATGGGAATTTCTTTTCCCTTCAAATCTGGATCAGATGGTTTGAGAATCATGGTTCCACCTTTCCATTTACTTCCCAGATGTACCTTTTCACCTGTATCAGAAAAGCGGCGCATCACCTGGGTAAGAAGCTTCTCCAAATCGCCAATGCCAATCCTGTTTTCCGGCAAAGGGGCCAGATCGATGATTTCCAGACCTTCGAAATCCTTGTCGATGGCTTTTTCCCCAAAGTTGGGAAAAACCACATTGTAGAATGAGCGTGAATTGTCGAGTATGATGCCGGCGCCGTACTGCGGATGGCGAATACGGGTACCAATGCTGAGTCCTTCCTCCATGTGTGACAAATGTTGATTGCTTTCGTCCAATTTGGGAAAAAAGCCCGGGACAGCAAAAAGGGAAAAAGCATTGTCCGACATGTGACATGGCTTTGACAGGATTTTCGTTATTTGCAAACCGACTATGCAGAAAAGACCCATGCCGGCTGAGCCGCGGATTGATGTGATCATTCCTGCTTTCAATGAAGCAGACTCCATTCATAAAGTGGTAGGCGACATTCCCAAAGGTCTGGTACGTGAGATCATCGTTGTCAGCAATGGTTCGACCGATCAAACGGAGGAAAATGCTGCCAAAGCCGGGGCGAAGGTACTCAGAGAGGATCGCAAAGGATATGGCTCTGCTTGCTTGAAAGGGATGGCACATATCGCTGCCAAGCCATTGGAGGAGCAGCCTGATATTGTGGTTTTTCTTGACGGGGATTATTCGGATTATCCCGAGGAGATGTCAGAACTGATTCAGCCAATCGTTGAGGATGAGGTAGATATGGTGATTGGATCGCGGGCAATGGGCGATCGGGAAAGTGGCTCTATGATGCCACAACAGATCTTTGGCAACTGGCTTGCGACCACCCTGATCAAGCTTTTTTATCGGGTCAGTTTTACCGACCTGGGGCCCTTTCGGGCCATCCGCTATGATCAGTTACTGGCCATCGACATGCAGGATACGACTTTCGGCTGGACCGTGGAGATGCAGGTAAAGGCGGCCAAAATGAAGATGAAAACCACTGAAGTGCCCGTTCGATATCGGCAGCGCATCGGGGTTTCAAAAGTTACCGGGACCGTCAAAGGGACCATTCTGGCCGGATACA
>JBCBZF010001053.1:0-2535 GCA_039815525.1 Bacteroidota bacterium
CAATCCTGATTTTGAACCAGCCGTCATGAAAATGGACAGCACCGGCCAATTGTCCTGGTGGTCAAGATTGTACCATGAAACCCGGAATGATGGTTCAGTGCACAATTCTTCTCCCGATCAGTACATCGATGCCCTGGCGATTGACTATTCTTTGCCTTTGCCGAATAGCAGCCTTGTCGTCAACGCAAGATGTCATGGAAACAATGTGGAGAACCTCTGGGAAGGCAATACCATTGTGAGTGATCCTTCTCTGTCTTCTTATCAAAATCGGTTTACCGGAACCTCAGGCAACATTCACATCAGTTGGTTGGGAAAACTACAAACCGACAATGGCGATTTGCAGCACAGTACCTATGTCGCAGAAATGGGGCAGAATACGACTGGATTAGGTTCACCGCACCCCAATCCGCTTCTGAATGGCTGGCCTGACCCCAATGGTGGTTGGATCAATCTGAATACCACCCGCCTGGTCCAAAACGCAATGAAAGTATCTGCCGATGGATCGGTCATCGTGCTGGGGGTGGCCAGAAGACCAATGACCACCAGCAATGCCTTTTTGAATATGCCAAATCCCTATTACCCTGGTTTGTCAGCCTGGTCATCATTCGTTCGGCAATACAATTCGGATTTTTCCCTGCCATTGTATAGCAGCATTGTCCGGGGAACATGGGATACCTTGACGGCTCAACCTCCGCTCAATGTGGAACTATACAATGCTTTTAAAACCGTGAACGGCATCGTCGTTGTTGGGAAGCATTTGGGTACAGAAAATGATGTCCCGGTAGCGAATGTCCCCAACTGGGGAAAGGCGACATTTGATGACGAAAGCGCTTTTATTGCCTATCTGACAGCAAACGAAATTCAAAATGAAGATGATTCGCCCATCATCAATACGGTCAGCATTTCTGATGGGCGATCTCATGATCATCAACCACTTGTCTTCCCGAATCCAAGCAGCAATCATGTGTACATTCAATCAGAGATCCCCGTCAGTCATGTGACGATCTATAACCTCTATGGACAAATTGTCCAGGAAGCAAGCACGACTGCCTTAGATATATCATCTCTGCCACCAGCGGTGTATGTTGTGAAAATCGAACAGATTCACCATGAACCTTATGTCTTGAGAATCTTGAAGAAATAGGAAGCTCGAATACCAAATTATGTCTACGCATCGTATTTGGCATGTTGTTGTGCAGGAAGAAACGAATCAGCAATAAGCTCATCTGGAAAACGATACGTTTTTACCAATCGATACGACCTGCCAATAGACTGTATGATGATTATGCGTACTGAATCTTAAGCAGGATATGGTCTTTTATGATGCTAAATGAAATGAATGTGAAATATCAGGAGCCACCAATATTTGATAAATACGAAAGCTTAAGGCTGCTAAACTCAAACAATGAATCGGATATCATTGATGGGCTCTTGTCAGTTGTCCTGAACAGTGGTGCGTATAAGTTATCAATGGAGAAATCATTGAAAATGGCCTCACATCCATCAGAGCAGGTGCAAGCATGTGCAATTGAGTGCTTGGGCCACATTGCCCGGCTACATCAAAAAATCGATATAGATACAGCGCGAGAGATCCTTGCCGCAGGGCTGAAAAGCGAAAACCAAACGATCGTGGGAAAAGCCGAATCAGCCATTGATGATGTGAGCTTTTTTCTCTCCTTGGACAGAGCGCTTTTTACCTAAAACCATCCTCATGAAAAAAATATATTTCTGCCTTGCATGTATCCTAAGCCTTTCCGCTTGCAATCTGGGAATGGATAAGTGGGGGAATGTTATATCATTTGAAAACGAACTGGGCATCCGGATTGATAGCCTGGAAATGATTGTTTGTCAGACCAGAAGTCTTTTATACGTCGATGAAGACTCGGCCGGAAACCGCTACATTGACGAACATCCACGCTTTCCTGATTCTGGCTATCCATGTCCAGTGAAAATGAAAGTCTATTCTGAGGGAAAAGAAATTATTCTCGAAGCAGATACCTTTGATTGTTACCACTGCGATAATGCGAAATACTATATTCTGAGGGATGGAAAAGCGATTTTTCAGGTGTACTACACTGTTGAAGAGGAGACCCCCACAATTGACAAGTCTGAAGAAATGCGCGCGCTAGGGGACCATGAAGCAAAGAACGATTCTCAAACAAATTTTGCGACAAGCGCACAGAAATTCGTGCAAAGCCTGCAAGCAGGAGAGAGCTTGGCTTCGTTTTTCCAGGACAATTGGACCTTTGTGTATCACGAAGACAACCGATGCGATGGCGCTACCGATGGGCAATCTACCTCTCTGACAAAGGCGCGCATTGATGGCGTCATCCGGCTTCCAGTAAAAAATGACGGCGATGGCTGGGCCTGTGAAAAAAAGGAGCCTTCAACCTATGAGGTGGATTTTGACCTGAAAAAAGAAATTGCCAAATGGGACCGGTTCGAGATGGAGGAAAATGAAAACCAGGCGGACAAGATTGTGTATGTCCTTGGTGGGGGAGAATCGGATTTTGTCATCCTTCACTATGGCGAAAA
>JBCBZF010000869.1:0-3143 GCA_039815525.1 Bacteroidota bacterium
AGGAGACATTTTGGCAAGATCTTGACCAACGCATCCAACTGAATGGCGTTTGCATGCATCATGATCTTGGACCGCTGGGAAGCGCAATCAACAAACGCGCGGCCGAGCGGCAGATGGAGATCATGCAAAACATGGGTGTCAATGCCTTGCGGACCAGCCACAATCCACCTGCTCCGGAAGTGCTGGAAGTCTGCGACCGATTGGGCATCCTTGTGATTGTGGAGGCCTTTGATGAGTGGCAAATCGGCAAAGTGCCCAATGGCTACAACAAATACTTTGACGAATGGCATGAAACGGATTTGCGGGACATGATCAAAAGAGACCGGAATCACCCTTCGGTGATCATGTGGAGTATCGGCAACGAAATATTGGAGCAGGGGAGAAAAGATGGTTGGAAAGTGGCCAGGCGTCTCTCAGACATTTGTCATGACGAAGATCCCACCCGACCGACTACAGCGGGTTTTAATTATTATCCTGCCCCTTTTACCAATCAACTCGCCTATCAAATCGATGTGGTTGGCATGAATTATTGGCCGTCGACCTATCAGCAAATCAAGAATGAACATCCGGATATGGTGCTCTATGGTTCAGAAACCTCCTCCCAAACCAGTAGTCGTGGGGTGTACCACCTTCCCATTTCGCCAGCATTCAGACGGGAAACCGGCCACGTTTCCAGCTATGATGTCATCGTTGGGCCACCCTGGGCCTATCCACCCGACGCAGAATTTGATGCCCAGGCGGGCGCTCCTTTTTCATTGGGCGAATTCATCTGGACAGGTTTTGACTATCTGGGCGAACCTACGCCCTATAGCGGGCGCGACAATCAGACCAATGGCTATTGGAATGATGACTGGCCCAGCCGTTCCTCCTATTTCGCACCAGTAGACCTATGTGGTTTTCCCAAAGACCGCTATTATCTGTATCAAAGCCAATGGACTGAAGCACCCATGGTCCATGTTCTGCCACATTGGAATTGGGAAGGGAAGGAAGGTACAATCATTCCCGTTTTTGCCTATACCAATGCAGAGGAAGTAGAACTATTTGTTAATGGGATTTCACAGGGTAAAAAGCGAAAAGGTCAGGATATAACCCCGATTCCTGCTGAGTTTCATGATTTTGAGAAAGGCATCTATCAAAGCAAATATCGCCTCGCCTGGGATGTGCCTTATCAGCCGGGAGAACTGAAGGTGGTTGCATATACAGCAGGAAAAGCCGTAGCAGAAAAGATTCTTAAAACTGCGGGGAAACCTGCCCGCATTCGTCTGATTCCGGATCGTGATGAACTGAATGCTGATGGACAGGATCTGAGCTTTATTACCGTCCGGGTTGAAGATAAAAATGGCAATGTATGTCCTCTGGCAGATGATCTCGTCAATTTTACCATTTCCGGTGCCGGAACCCTGGCTGCAGTAGGCAATGGCAATCAACGCTCCATGGAGTCGTTTCAGGCACCTTTTCGGAAGGCATTCAATGGCTTGTGTCTATTAATTGTGCGAACCACACCCGAAGCGGGTTTGATCAAGGTCAAAGCCAAAGGAAAAGGTCTGGGAGAGGCAAGTCTGGAATTGGTGACGGAATAAGCTGAATCGGAAAGATAGACAACAACACCTTACCTAAGCAGCTTCTCAAAACAAAGACTGTTGTCCATTTGTGCGTATTGCCCGTAATTGGGAATCCGGCGGTACCCATTTTTGTGATAGAGCGCGACAGCCTCGGGCTGCCGTTTCCCCGTTTCCAGTACGCAACTTTTGTAGCCCAATTCAGCGGCCCAGTTTTCCAGTTGCATGAGGAGTGCTGAGGCAATGCCTTGCCCCCGAACCTCAGGAGAAACATACATCCGCTTCACTTCTACCTGCGTGTCCGAAAATGCTTTGATGGCCCCACAGGCAACGGCCTGGCCCAGCTGGAATCCAACAATCGCATATTTGATGTCGTGGATCTGATTGTATTGATCATAGAAGCTGTGTTCGTCGCCGTCCTGAATGGCGAGGTATGCGTCGAGTTTGGCGACCAGCGCTTTGAAATCAGTGTGATTGGCGTCAGTCCGCAGGAAAGATAGCATCTCAGCCTTTGTTTTTGGAGAGTAAAACATTGACGCGCCAAAGTGACAATCCAACGGCTACAAATCCAAATAAAGCAGACAATAAATATGGCCAGCCGCTGCGCTTTTTAGCTGGTTTTTCCTCAGGCGGCAGCTCTGATACCGGAATCTTTGGCAAGTTCAAACGTGCAAGCAAAGATAACGCATCGGTGTCAATGACCTCCCAATTAATGGAATAGGGCTCTTTTTGGTGGTCGTCAATCAAATCCCGCATGGGAAGTCCGGTAATTTTGACATTGGTTTCGATGCCCCTCGTTCGCTCTGGTCGTACGGCATGATATTCCTCCCGGAACTTCAACATCTTGTCGATCAACGGACGGGTAATAGCAGGATCGGCACCAAAGTGTTTTTCCGCGATGGTAAAAAAAACTTTCGCATGTTCAATCGATCGGGTCGCCGCATAACATTCACCCAGACTGATCATCAAACTGGCCATGATCGGGTCAGGTGGAGAAGAAAAAGGGAAACGCTCTCTGACCTGGATGAGGATTTGTTCGCGGGTGGCACTGTCGAATCGATGAACGGGTCGTAGATCCAGGATCGGCCCTTCCTGCAAACTTGCAAAGCTATATCTTCCTGAATTGGTTCGGGCGAGTATATCCCGGTGAACCCATTCACTGCCACCGTGTGCATCAGGATTCAAAGAGATGGCTCGATTGATGTATCGCCAGGCCTGATTTAGCTGGTCAGATAATTCATAAGCGGTGCCCAGATTGGCGGCCAGTTGGTACTCATTCGGATAATGCCGGTTGAGTGCTTCCAATATCTTGACCGCTGGGCGAATTTTACCCGCTTTCAGCAAATTGACCGCATAGTCTGAGAGCAGCTGAAAGTCCGGTGCTGCTTTATACTGCGCCTGTAGACTGAGCAATTGTTTTTCAAGCAATCGCAGATCAAAGTTTTGATCAAAAAGATGGCCGATTTCTGATACCTGATGCAATTTGCCCTCCTGGTCCACGCTGTGGTAAACATTGAGACATGCATAGGAGAGGGGGACATTCATCAAAAGAAAAATGATCCCCAGGAAAATTGTGTTCTGACG
>JBCBZF010001212.1:0-1974 GCA_039815525.1 Bacteroidota bacterium
CTTTATAGACTGATTTTTCGGAACAAAGCAAGACGTATCAGGTTAGCTCTATATGTTTCAAAATAAAAGCCTGCAAATTGGATACAAAGTACTGGCCGTTTTGATGGTCCTGTATAGCCTTTTGTATGGTTTATTGGCGCCCTTGCCACAAATGGCGCAATTGGGCCAGAGCAGCCGGAACATCTTCTACCACGTACCCATGTGGTTTTCGATGATTGTTTTGATGAGCATTTCGGTTTATCAGAGCATCCGTTTGTTGCGGCTGACTGACCCAGACCGGGAGCGGGTAGAAGACCCTTTGCTGTCCGATGCCAAAGCGCGCATTGCGGCATTGGTTGGTGTGCTGTTCAATGTACTGGGTCTGGCAACCGGCATCATCTGGCAGCGGGTATCCTGGGGGGAAAACATTCCACCGACCGAATTTGCGGCCTGGTGGTCCTGGGATCCGATTCAGATTTGTGCTCTGGTAGCGCTCCTCATCTATCTGGCCTATTTTCTGTTGCGCTCTTCGGTGAGCGATGCGGAACAAAAAGCCAAGGTGGCAGCAGTCTACAACATCTTTGCGTTTGCGACTTTGATTCCGCTTTTCTTCATCGTTCCGCGGATCTTACCGGGTTTGCATCCTACCGCAGATGGACAAGGGCCGATCATTTTTGACAAAAGCCAGATCAGCAGTGAATTTCGCATGATTCTCTATCCCGGTGCCATCGGCTATATCCTGATGGGCGTCTGGCTGTACGAACTCCGTAGCCGATTTGCCATGATCAACATTCGCTTCGCGAAATGGCGGGCAGATCGTCAATACGAACTAGAACAAAGCAAATCATGAATGTGATTGTCAAATATATCCTCCAATCTCTCAGCTTATTACAGGATCAGACCAGTGGCTCACTTTTGCTGGCCAGCGATAAGATTTATTCGGTTTTGACCGTGATTCTCCTGGTATTTGCAGCTGTCATTTTCTATCTCGTCCAGTTGGGGCGGAAAGTAGGCAGTCTGGAACAAAGCATGGAGGAATTGGAAGGTAAATAGAAAGGATTCTTTGAGGCAATGAAAACAACCAACATCATCGTCCTGGTATTCGCTGCTGTCTTTCTGGTGGCGCTGGGCATCAACTTCGCTGGCAGCGCCAGCATCTACACCGACTTTGCGTATGCCAAAGAAAGTGGCCGTCAGGTCCACGTAGTTGGCAAATGGGTCAATCGAGACCAATCAATTTATGATCCGACGACCGATGTGTTTAGCTTCTACCTGCAAGACACCCTCCAGCAAGTGCAAAGGGTGCTGTACAATGACCCCAAGCCGATGAATTTCGATCAGGCTGAGAAAGTGGTCATTGTAGGAGCCTATGATCAAAATAAAGCAGACTTCATTGCGGATAAAATTGTCATGAAGTGTCCGTCCAAATACGAAGAAACCACCTTGGAAGCCAAAAAATAAGACGGAGCAGGGAAAAACACTTTTATCGACCAACACGAAAGACTCGTTATGTTAGGAGGACAAATCGGTGAAATGTTTACAGCGCTGGCCTTTTCCAGTGCACTCGTCTCCATGATCGCATTCTTTCTGGCGGAAAGCCGGCGGGAAACGGAGCATGCCCGCTGGGAGAAACTGGGGACCCAAAGTTATTGGCTCCACATCTTCAGTGTATTTGGCATCATTGGGACGCTCTTTTACCTCATCTACAGCCATCAATATCAGTACCATTACGTCTGGGCCCACAGTTCAAATGAACTGCCTGTTTACTATATGATCTCTTGTTTTTGGGAAGGGCAGGAGGGAAGCTTCCTGCTTTGGTGCTTCTGGCATTCCATTCTCGGCGGGATCCTGATGCGGCGTAAAAGCGAATGGCGCAGTGGCGTCATGGGCGTGATTGCTTCGGTTGAAGTGATACTGACGTCCATGATCCTGGGTGTGTACCTCAACGATAACTGGGTAAGTGGTCTCTACATCCTGATGGCCTTGCTGCCGGGA
>JBCBZF010000849.1:0-3227 GCA_039815525.1 Bacteroidota bacterium
ATCATCGGTTACAAACCGGTGTCTCATTTCAGCGACTATTTGTATATGTCTGACATTGTCGAGGACAAAGAATCCCTGAATGAGCGAGACATGGTCGCCACGCTTCTGACCGATCTCCAAACCCTCTCTGATAAGACCCTGGAAGCCATTCAGAGTGCACAGGATTCAGTAGACCTTGGGACAGAAGATATGTTGGTTGGATACCTGAAGACCTATGAAGAAGAAGCCTGGAAACTGGATGCATTTCTGCGCCGGCAGCCTTCAGCAATCGTCTAAGCATTATTTTCTCTATTTTTCATCATTTAACCCCTTTCATGAACGTTTATCAAAACATATTTTTTTCAGTCTGTCTTATCTTTTTCTCTTCAAGTACCTTCGCACAATCTCTCCGAGACATCCAGATGCTCGATGCGCAACAGCAAGTGCGGCCTGCAATAGAAGTAAAGCTGCCCGGCTCACCAGATGTCGTCAAATCATCCTTCAAAGACCACCTGCAGGACAAATTTGATGTCAAATTGCATGGTTATGGCTTTTTGACCAATCGAGATGTACTCGATGCACAAGCGGTCCAATTCTCAGAAATTTCAGAGAAGCAGATGGATTTTTTCGCAGAAATCGTCTCGGCATCCTCTCCTGGAGAAACGAGAATGCGCGTCTATGCTGATTTTGGCTACAACATCCCTTTATCACGGGCGGAGGACTACGAAGCATACCAGAATCTCCGGGGAATCCTGAAGACATACATCGAACAATATAAGCGCGACCAATTGCAAATACAGACTGCAAAAGTCGAAGAAATGGTAGAAGAACGCGATGACCTGGTCAGTGATAAAATGGACTTGATGAAGGAGTTGCAGGCAACGGAGGCGGAATTGGAACGTTTCCAACGGAAACTCAGTCGTGAACAGGCTGAATTATCTGATCTGCGTAGGAGGCTTGAAACTGATCGATAGACTTCTTTAGCATGGAATTGATAAAAAATATATCAGAAGATGTAAATTGTGGTGTCAATAATCTACTTCATTCCATGTATATATCACAAAATCTCCGCTTCCTACGTAAAGCTGCTGGCTTGAGCCAGGCTGCTCTGGCAGAACGAATCGGCCTCAACCGAGGCAATATTGCCTCTTATGAAAAAGGCGCGGCAGAACCAAGCATTAACAATTTACTCCGCATCAGCCGCTTCTTTAATGTCGATTTGGTCGACATGCTGGACCGGGACCTGAGCGAATCAGACATGGCTGATCGTATGCAGGTTGTTTCAGAAGAAGGAGAGGTGATTACAGCGCGTATCCCGCGCAAGCCGCTGTCTCAATTGATGAATCAGTACCCTGATAACAATGATGGAGGCAACCAATCCATCCAACTCTTGGGCGAACAAACCATCGCACTGTCAAAAGTTGTCGAAGGTCTTAAAACCTACCACAATATGCGCATGCAACGCCTCAATCAGTTTGATCGGGACCATCAAATCACCCTGGTTGATTATGATCGTTTGATTCAGGTTGCGGAGGAAATACTCGAAATCAACCGTCAGTTGATTAAGCTGGACATGGGAGGAAAGAAGTAGAATTAGTTACCTTTTCAGGAAAAAGACGAGGCTGTCTCCGGGTGCAAACCCACGAGACAGCCTCGTTTTGATGTATCTGAATGTCTACAAATTCAGAACCACCCCGGCTGCGAAGCTGCGCATACGTGGCGCAGCGCCCCAATCAAATCCCTGCCATAGGCTAAAGGACTGTCCAATGGTATTGAGAGATGGATCAAAGCCTTTGTATCTGGTCAGGATCAACAGATTTTCTCCCCGCGCGTAAAGCGTAATAGGCTTATGTTGTTTACGAATGGTCAAACGTGGCCGCCAGCTAAGCTGGAGATTGGCAAGCCGGATGTAATCTCCGGACTGAACCATACCATCATGAATCCGATCTTCTGGCGCATACGCCTGTTGGAGAGGATTTGCGAAAAAGTTGAGGCTTTGGGCCCCACCAACTGCCTGCCAGCTATTGGTCAACTCCCATTCTTTCCAATTTATCGTCAGGGATACATCCAACAAACGGGTCGGTAGTGCATTGCCAATGATGGTGCGGTCATCAGGCGTGATTTGCCCATCACCATTCACATCGACAAATCGAATCGCTCCCACTGGCTTTTCCGGTTCCAGGCTGCGATCATCCCCCAATTCATACACGCCATCTGTCTGATAACCAAAGAAATTATTTATCGGCAAGCCGGTTTCCAATCGACTCACTTCCTGCCAGTTGCCAGTGATTGGATCAAAGAAACTGTTGTTCAGCCCATCCAGTCCACCCAAATCCAACAAGCGGTTTTTCAGGAAACTTACATTGGCTGAAAAATTGAGTCGAAACGTACCATTCACAGGTGTTGTATACAGGCCAAGTTCGAGGCCCTGATTTTGGATGTTGGCCAAATTGGCAAGACGATTCTCTCCTGGCAGCGGCACCAGTGCATTTTGAGTCCTTCTATCGTAGAGGTTGACATTGAGTCCCAGACGATTGTCGAGTACGGACAGATCCATCCCGAGATTGCTTTGATCAGTGATTTCCCAGTCCGCACCACTCAGATCAAGTTGAGGAATGAAAATGGGGAAACTCCGGTTGCCACTGATGACCTGATTGCCCAGGTCAGGCAAAATGCGGTCGTTGGCGGTACGACTCCAACTGGCACTCAGGCGCAGACGGTTCAACCAGTTGGCACTTGAGAGAAAACGGAACCGACTCATTTCTACTTCTGCGATGACACTGGGGAGCCAGCGCCAGCCGGAAGCAGGCAAACGGCCACTCTGTACCATATTTTGGGTTGTCATGAGATACAGCGTACTATTGAAAACAAACTTTGCATTGACATATGCCTGTAGGTTTTGCCAATCAGTCCCAGCCTGAAATTGGGTCGCATCTATGCGCCAATCCTGAAGATGATGTTGCACACCGAGTTTCGATTCGAAATTGTTTCCATTGGGCAGATAGCGCGCGAAGCTTAGTTTGTGATGCTGGAACAAATCGCTCAGGACGGTTTGGTCGTTGATGCCATCTCCGCCATTGGTTGGGGCGATTTGGCGGATGGTCTCAAAGCGGTCAAAGCTAACGAGACTGTGCCAACTGAGGCCGTTACTGAGATGATACTTCAGCTGTAAATTGCTGCCCCACTTATTGTTCTGAAGATTGATCTGGTTCAGATCCAGCCTGGCCAAAGGATCAGCCTGAAATGGA
>JBCBZF010000053.1:0-13051 GCA_039815525.1 Bacteroidota bacterium
CATTAGTGATATCTGGGGGAAAAGTCGTGTAATTAAAACTAATCCAATTAGCATCGAGAAGTCGAATCACCAAAGGCAGGTAAGTACGCGCTCATGTCTTCTGCGACGATCCAAACGATGTTCATGCCTTTGGCAGGCTGATAATTTGGAAATGATGGGGCTTCAGGCCCTGGTGGTTCATTTCCACAGGCAAACAAAAGGACAGAAATCGGTAGGAATAGTAGCCAGGTTTTCATGAGATCGGTTTATTGAGCCAAAAGATACAAGAAAATCAAACAGGGAGTTGCCAGGGTTTGCGATAACTTGGGCTGATGAGTCGATTGGCAGCTTTGTTCTTGCCAAAGTCCCCTTTTTCATTGTTCCAGACCAAGCGACTCTGGCTACGATGGGCAATGTTGCCCATGTGGGCATAAAAAGCTGCCAAATACCCCATTTCAACCGTACAAATGGGATCTTGCCGATCACGCATTGCCTTCAAAAAGTTTTTTGCATGCCTTTCATGATTGCTGGTGATGCCCTTTTGGAAAGGAATGGCTTCGGTTTGTGCTTTGCCGTCAATGGACATTGGAACCAACTCAAAGCCATCCCGGTTGACAATCAGGCTTCCTTTTTGCCCAATAAAAGCAATGCCATAATGTCGATTGTAGGGGCCTTGCTCGACCCCTGCTACATGCTCCCAACTCATCAGCCAGTCATCAAACTGCCAATTCACCGAGAGTGTATCAGGCGTTTGGATTTCATGGTCCGGATAGTGAAAAATGCCCCCGCTGGCCACGACTGATTGAGGCGCCCCTTGCACATTCATCGCCCAGAGAACAATGTCAATCAGATGCACGCCCCAATCCGTCAACAAACCACCTCCATAGGGCCACTGCATACGCCAGATGCCGTGATGCCGGTTGATATTATAGGCTTGCCGGGCAGCGGGTCCCAACCACATCTCATAGTCCAGGCCATTAGGTGGTGCACTATCCGCTACTTTAGGCTTCCCGGCTCCATAGTTGAAGTTCCCCCAAACCCGTACCCGTCGAATCTTTCCCAAACGGTCATTTTGGACCAGTCTGGCCACCTTTTGCCAGTGCTTTCCGCTTCTTTGTTGTTGGCCGACCTGAACCACCTGCCCCGTTTCACGGGCAATCCTGACCATCAACTCACATTCCCGAATGGAATTGGCCATTGGTTTTTCAACATAGACATCTTTCCCAGACCGACACGCCATGCTCATCATCAGGCAATGCCAATGGTCTGGGGTGCCAATGATCACCGCATCGATCTCCTGGTCGTCCAACATCCTGCGGAAATCCTTAAACTGCTTTGGTTTTTTACCAGTGATTTTCTCTACATCACGGGTACGTTTGCCCAGGATTTCCTGATCTACATCGCACAGTCCGCCGCAGATCACATTGTCCTGTCTGAGATGATTTTCCAGATTATAAAACCCCATCCCCCGGCAACCAATCAGGCCAATGGAAATGCTGTCGTTGGGTGAATACTTTTTACCAGAAAGAAATAAAGGAAAACTGGCCGTCATGGCAGTCGCGGCAATGGCTTTACCACTTTGGGTCAGAAAGGATCGGCGGGTAGTAGACATACGTTTGGAGCTGAAAGGAAAAGTATATGGATCTCGGGAAAATGCATCCTGTTGTTGACGGCATCTGTCAATTATATCAAGCAAGGCATTTTTTTCGTACTAATGAAAAATGGCAATATCGATGCGTTTTTTGATACTGATTGGAAGTCTTTTCCTTCTTACCGCTTTTTCAACTTCTGAACCACAGGGCTTTTCAGACGAAAAGTACCATTCCTACACCTGGCAAAGCTTCCGAAGGCTACCTCAGGCACGGGATACGCTGGATCTTTACGATCCTGACTATGAATTACTTGGCGCTGCCATCTTCTACATGACCAATCAGGCACGGGCTAAAAAAGGGCTGGCTCCTTTGCGGTTTGATCCGCGATTGCGCGATGCAGCCTTGCTGCACAGTGGCCAAATGGCTCACGATCATTTTGTAGACCATTACCATCCACGTAGCAAGAAATACCGCAGCCCGGCAGATCGCGCAAAATTGGTCGGCGCAGATCTGGCCGCAGAAAATGTCGCCAGTAGTTTTTTGTATCGCTATCGAAGCAACACCCATTACTATCCCCGCACGGTAAGCGGAAAAAGGCAATTTTATACCTCCTCAGGCCAACTGATTGTTCGGCATACCTATTTGGGCTTCGCTGAGCGAATCGTCCGGAATTGGTTGGAATCACCCGGACATCGCCGCAACATCCTTCACCGGGATCTGAAGCGGCTGGGCTGCGCGGTACGATATGGTGAAGGTGAGGTAGCGTCCGGCCAAATGCCTTTGGCATATTCCACGCAGAATTTCGGGTACTGATCAAGAAAAGCCCCATTGTCAGAAAACAATGGGGCTGGAAAATCTATTTTATCACACCTACCAGAACCAGATCACCACAATCGCGGTGATGGCGACCAGGAAGATGGACAGAATCCGATAGTTTTGGTACCAGGGCAAGGCCTTTAATTCTTCGGTTTCTCTTCTGAGAATGGCTGGATCCCAGGTATAGTTCTCAATTTTCTCCCGATTTGGTGGTGCCGTCAAAAGACTCACCACAATGATCACGAGGGTTGAGAGTAAAAAGAGAATCGTAGCCACATAGAGGAAGTGGACATTGGGATAAATCCGCAGGACAGTTCCGTTTTTGACAAACAAATCATCACCTTGCTGGGAAACCTCTCCTCCCACAATCAATAATTTTTCTTCTTCAATTGGCTCTGCAAAATCGCCAATCACCAATTTCCCATCCTTGATTTCGGGACGTGTATCAGCAGAGAAGAGATAACCGCCAGAAATCGCGGCCTGCGCATTCTTGATCATGGTGATCGAATCCCCCAGGCCAGCGGGTGGGTCCTGGATCACATAAGAAAAGTCTTCGGTGGTGACGATAACAATTTGTTTACTCAGGGGCTCCACTTTGTAGTTGATCAATCCCTGGGTAAAGGGGGCAATGCTCACCGTCCGTGTGGCCAGTTTGGAACCGCCCATCAGGATCATGCCAATCGATACCAACAATGCCGCCATGAAGCCGGCAAAAGCGCCGTGCCCATTGGCACGCTTATAAAACATCCCGACCAGAAAGGCCGCCACAACCGGCGGGGCAATGTAGGAAAGCGCTTCCTGCAGATATTTGAACAGAGAGTCGAAGTTTTTGATCTGAGGTGCCCAGGCTGCGGCCAGGACCACCAGAACCACCGTTGCGATTTGTCCCGCTCTTACCAATTGCTTCCCATCCATATCAGGCCGCAAACTTCTCACAAAGTCCATGGTGATCAGGGTTGACGCGGAATTCAGCGTAGCACTGATAGAAGAAGACATGGCGGCCAGTAATCCCGCCAACACCAGACCTTTCAGGACGACAGGAAGCAGGAAGAACAGCAGCGCAGGATAGACCAAATCGGGATTATCCAGGTGCCCAAAGATGTTTTCTGGCATGGCCAGTGCGATGGTACCCGGCAAGACCATGATGAAAATGACTGGTACCTTTAAAAGTCCGGCAAACAAACTGCCCCAGCGTCCATGGTTGAGATTTCGGGCGCTCAAGGTGCGCTGAACCATAAACTGGTTATTGGCCCAGAAGTAGAAGCCAAGAATCGGCAGGCCCGTGATCAGTCCCAACCATGGCACAGAACCATCATTGGCCGGTCTGATGAGGCTTAGCATATCATCTGGATTGTTTTTCAGAATACCTGCCTCATATTTTCTATCCATTGCCGCCAAAACATTATCCCATCCACCTACAGCATCAAGGGCAAAAAAGGTGAGAATGATGGACCCAACGATTAACAGGATTGCTTGTATCACTTCTGTATGTACCACTGAGGAAAGGCCGCCAGGAATTGTATAGGCAGCAGCAGCAAGCGCCAACAGGACAATGATGATCCAGGACGGAATGCCGGGGAAGACGCGCTCGAACATAACCGCGCCAATGTAAAGCGGAGCTGCCGTTTCAATCATAACATTCCCAACCAGGGTGGTGGCTGAAAAGTAGAGTCTCGATCGCCGGTCGTACCGCCTTTCCAGAAATTCGGGCATGGTATATACCCGGGAATTGAGATAGAATGGGAGAAAAAAGATGGAGAAGAAAATCAAAATCACCACCGCAAACCATTCGTAATTGTAGACCGAGATCCCGGTACTGTAGGCATCTCCGGCCAAACCTACCAGGGTGGTGCTGGAGATATTGGCGGCGAAAAGGGAAATCCCTACAATTGGCCAGGTCATGTTGCGGCCAGCAAGGAAATAGTCTTCAGAGGATTCGCGTTTCGATTTTCGAAGACCGTACCAGATCATGCCGACCGTGTACAGGATCATGATCACGATATCAATGGTCCCCAATTCGAATTTCAATTCATTCATCGTAGCAGTCGTTATTCATTATGCAAAGGTTTTCGGAGCACAAAAAACGGGATGCTGTTCATTGCATCCCGCCGTGTAAATAATGCTTCATAGTAGACAACAAATGTTGCAACACTCTTTATCCATCACAACCTATTGGTTAGTGGTTTCAGTCGATTCAAGCGCTGCTGTACCAGCAGCTTTCGCTTCGCTTTTGCGTAAGTCCAGATTCCCCACGATATAATTACCCACTCTCCTACCCTGCTCCACGCCATTGTCAATGGCTGGCATATAGTGAATCCCACCATACAGACGACTTACCGCAGCCTCTTCTGAGGCATGTTTGAATGATTTGTAGGAACGTGCCGGCAAATCAAACTGCAATTCGGTGGTATCAGTAAACGTAAAATTATCACCAAAGAAGTCAGTCAGGACCGTTGCGGCTGAGGCAGAGACAACACTATGCCCGGAGGTATATTCCGGGAAAGGTGGAGTTTGCAACAATGGTCGCCATTCTTTGTCAACATGCTCATTGATCACCGTCTCAGGGCGAATATAATTACTACGATACTTTTCATCCCAACAAGAAATAAAAGCATCGGCAATGGTAATCGAAGTATAGGCATACGCGGCTACCGTCTCAGGAAAATCTGCTCCGGCTTTTTCACAGGCGATCCCGCAAATCCCTATCCAGTGCCCACCGGGGGTAATTTTTTTAACTGCGTACATGACATGACCGATATGCTCCGTCGCAAAAGGATTGCAGTCCCAGAATTCCGCGATTTCTGCGGTTTCATCGGTCCTGTTTTTCACCACATCATAGACTTCCATCATTTCTTTGTAGAAATCACTGCCTTTGCGCATGTCGATCTCGGTAGGCCGAACCGGGACAAATTGTGTGGCAGAATCGATGGCGAAAGGGCGGATTTTGTTCCAATGTGGCTCTATCGCCGCCATATAATCGGGTGGTGTCGGTACCCAACGACCGGTCTCATCATTGACAGAATAGCTGGGAAAGGTACGGGTTTGTTTATAATTGTCCTTGTCTGCCCAGGCGAGGATGTGATCCGCTACCTTGTCCCCGTAAGCTTTGGAATTGGCCATTACTGCTTCAGAAACACCAAATTCCTGATACTTCTGATCATACTTTTTCTCAAAGTCTGCAATTTTATCCTCTGAAAAGACCAGGGCCCGTTTCAGTCTCAGAAAGGCATGGGTTGCGGCCAATGGTGCAAATATATCCTGATCCTGCGGCATCGCAGGCGTAGGCATCAGGCCCGTCAACTGGCCAGCCAGACTGTTGAAACGATCTGGATGAGCAGCTGCGACCACTTCATAGGCCGCAATATTGGGATAGACGTATACGCGGGACGCAACAGGTGGAGAAAAAATATCATGCACCATGATATCACTCAGGTCCGCTACAGCCCAATGATACAAGCCCGGATCGGCAGCAGCCTCTGCATCAAACTTTGTTTCTGTAGAAGGGGAACCACAGCCAGTTAAGATCAAAAAAATGGCAGCGGATATAACGACAAAAAGACGGTTCATACTCTTCAAATCAGCCAAAAGCTCAGTTTATGTAAAAATACTGAAAATTCTATATCCAAAGAAAGGACTTTTGTCATCTATCTACCAGGAGATGCCGGAACGAGCCCGGCATGACAGAGTGTATTTGATTTTTTACCGCGATATCGTCCCGTCTATCCAGGCCTCACGCTTATTCGATCTTAAACACCTTATCCTCTGGCCCGACCCCTTTGATCGTCAGAGAGGTCCAGTTTTTTGGCAATTTCGTTTTCAGTTGGATCACGCCTTCATCTGTGGCTTCCAGCCCGGCGAAACCATTGATAACTGCCTGGAGAAAGCCACCCGCACCGGTTCCGAAATACGGATTGGTGCAACCCAGGCATTCGCTTAAGACCCCAAAAGGCGGTACTTCATTGGGTTGATATGATTTCTCAAATAACTCCCAGGCTTTTTGACGATTGCCCAGGCGACTGTACAAAATAGACAAAACGGCATTGCCCATGGCAGGCCCGGTTTTGCTCAGGCGCGGCTCATAAAATTCGAGGTCTTTTTTGATATCAGCCTTTTTGGTGATGATTTCCAATGGATAGGACAAAAGGTTAACATCTGCTTGTTTGACGGTGGTATCAACATAGCCAGCGTACTCACTGGTGGCGCCATTGGGGAGTTTCAGAATCGGGATACATTTCGCGGTCTCAGTCCACGCAGGATCAGCGGTCTTATCCAAAACTGTTGCCGCAGCGGTCGCATAGCCCAAAGCTGCTTTGGCCACTCCATTGGTGAAGGCATTGTCGTCCACATTTTCAGCCCACTCGTCTGCGCCAACCACATTGTAAATATGGCAGACTCCCTGCTCGTCTTTTTCCACCCGGCTCACCCAGAAGTCCGCGACCTCCCGCATGATGGGATAGCCTCTGGTTTCAAGCCATTCTTTGTCCTGGGTAATCCGATAATACTCCCAGCAGGCCACGGCAATACAACCAGAAATATGATGTTCAAATGGCCCCGTCAAAGCCCAGACCGGGGTAGCTTCCTGCCCATCTCCATCTGATTCCCAGGGAAACATTGCGCCCCGGTAGCCGTGGGACCTGGCATTTTGACGCGCGGGTTCCAGCCTTTCAAAGCGGTACTCGAGCAACGAGCGGGCCATTTCCGGCTGCAACATGGCAATGGGCGGAAACATCCACAATTCGGTATCCCAAAACACATGGCCATTATACCCCAGACCAGATAATCCCATTGGAGACATGGAGTAGGCTTGTCCCTCGCGTGCGAAAGAATACAGATGATAGAGTGCGGATCGGATGGCTTTCTGGGAACGCAGATCCCCTTCGACGATGATGTCTCCACTTTCCCAAAGCTTCTCCCAGGCCGCATAATGGCGCTTCAGCAAACGCTCCCGGCCCTCCAGCATAGCGTAAATGCTCAGCCGCTCGGCTTCATTATGTGGATCAGCGTAGTGCTCTGACGAACATTCCGAATTGACGATGGTGAAGCGGTAGGTTTCACCGGCGGCAACTTTTTCTTCAAAATGAACCCGGTGCATATTATAGTCCCACTCTTCATGGACAATCCTGGGCTCCTGACCATGTTCTACGCCAAAGAGGTAACTGCTCGAAGCCGCTACTTTGTGGCGTCCGGTCGGAGTATGAGCCACTGAAGTCATCAATGGAATGGTCACATGCGGTCGATCAATGACATTGAAATAATTGTGCGGATCGCGCAACATATCGGGGGCCCGCAATTCATTTTCTGCCCACACCTTCAAGTCTTTTTTGGCCCTCACTTCCACATCAATCATGCTGGTAAAAGGCAAATGGCGAAGGGCACGAATGGTGTAAGTGATGCTGGCTTCTTCATTGAGGTCAAAAGAGCTGATCAACTCGCCTTGTTGCATGTTGAGCACCTGCTTGAAGTTGCTGATGGTTTCGCGGCTGATGCGCACATCATTGATGGCCAGGTTGACATCTGCAAAATTAAAACCGCGTTGAATGTTTGACACCCGGCCTCGGCCATAGGTATCAAAAACGCCATTGAGCACCACGTCGGCCACTTTCATCGGCTCAGGCGAAGAGACCAGACCAATCATACCATTGGCGACGGTTACGCCATAGTATTCATTGGGATTGATCTCATCGGCGACCAGATGCCAGGGGGATTGGCTGAAGTCTTGTCCGCTGATGAGAGAAAAACAAAAAATACTCAGAAGAAAAATAGTTGTCCGTTTCATGGGGTTCGGGAAATTTAAGGGTAAAAAAACTGTAGCGAATCGTTGTTACGGGCAACAATGAGGATATTCGATTGGTCAGCTTGTCTGACCGTGGTAAAAGCTCTGATTTCGCCTTCAAGCCAAAGGTGGCTTTCGTGGGGGCGTTTTGCTTCAAAGACGCCATTCTGGCGATCCAGAACCAGTCCATGACTGGCGTCGTATCGGCCGCGGGCCGGACCCACACCGTAGAAGTTCCCCCCCAGGATCAGTTCTTTCTGGCCATCACCGTCTACATCTATTTGCACAAAAGCAAACACGGGTGCCAGTTGTGCAGCCCGAGGCAGTTCGTGAAGATGGACCTGATCACCAGGCCCATTTTCGACCCATACGGAGGCAAATTGGACGGCCTCTTTTTTCACTGCCAGATCAAGGGTTTTTGTATCAAAAATATCCGCTATCTGCTGGCGGGCGTAGCTTTTGTAATCAGGATATTTTTTCCGCAGGGAAACCATCTGGCCGATCATTTCATCCCGGCTGGCCATAGGATAGCTTTTGCCTTCATTAAAGTCGCACAAGATTGGTTCGGTGGCACCATTGCCATCAAAATCAGAAACGTAGAGCGTGCATGGTTCCTGCGGGGAAGCTTTTACCCCAGAATTCAGGCCCAGATTGCCGACCGCCAAATCTTCATCTCCATCGCCATCCAGGTCGGCTGCATAAATCGTATTCCACCAACCACTGCTATTGGCCAGGGCTTCAGTCTGCAATTTCTTTATGCCAATGTGTCCTTTCCCATTTTGTCGCCGCACATTGAGCTGCCAGATCTCAATCTCCATCCATTCTCCCACCACAACCAACTCTTTCCGGGCATCTCCTTTCAAGTCTATCCACACTGCATCGGTGATCATGCCTTTGGGACCGTCAATATCGAGTGGGATAAAGTTGCCTTTCCCTTCATTCTCCAACCAATAGGCCGGTGCATCCAAACCATAAGCTCCAGGCATGGAACGGCTGCCGACAAACAGATCCAGATCACCATCACCATCCCAATCATGGGCTGCGATACAGCTACCATTGCTTTTGACTGGCATGAGCCTGACGGAAAAACCTGCTTTGCCATCATTTAAATAGAGACGATCCTGCAAATAATCTGAACCATCTGGATAACGATTGCCACCGGAGACAACATACAAATCCTGGTCGCCATCACCATCTGCATCAAAGAATACAGCGTCTACGTCTTCATACGCCAAATCTTTTTCCCAATCAGTCTCCGCTTCCCGCCAGCCATTCTCAAACTGTAACCAAAGGCGGCCGAATTGCAAATGTGCACCTCCAATGAACACATCATCCAGTCCATTGCCATCGACATCTGCACTGGCGAGGCAAGGTCCCTGCGTGGACAGTTGATGGGGCATGAGAGATTCTTGCTGGAAGTCGTTCCAGTCGTCTTCTTTGTGAACAAACTGAAATGGGGTTGAAGTAGGTAGTTGGGTAAAAGCCTGATTCTGGGTCGTCATTGAGGTCTCTGAATCATCCTGCGACCATTCCAGGAATTGATTGGCCGGTAGATCATAGGCTTTCTGCGAATGACCATCGGCCCACAGCACATGCAGGGAATCGATGCGCGCTGTTTGCCCCAGACCAATATGAAACCTGGCTTCAACCGAAGACAAAAAGCCACGTACCGGATAGAGTTCCTGGTATTGCATCTGCCCATTGGCCCAAAGCCATATTTTACTTCCCAAGCCTGCGGTATTGCCATTTCTGCCAGTCAATTTGAGACGAAAGGCATTTTGGCTGCTGTCGGTGGTATTTTCATACACTCCGGCAGGTGCATTGAGATGATTAACGACCAGATCAAGGTCACCATCCAGATCCAAATCTGCATAGGCCGCACCATTCGAAAAGCCTTTGGTATCCAGGCCCCACTTCGCAGAGCTCTCTTCAAAATTGAGCTGCCCGAGGTTACGGTAGGCGCGATTGGGAATCGGAACCGATGGCATTTCCTGCACAAAGGCCAATTGTTCTTCTCTGGCTTCGCCATTGAGTTGGCGAATAATGTCCGGCCGGGAGATGAATTTGAGGTAATCCATGTCATTGGGCCGACGGTAGATCCCATTGGTGATGAAAATGTCGCGCAGGCCGTCATTGTCGAGATCACAAAGCAGTGCGGACCAGGACCAGTCGGTTGCATCGATGCCACTCAGTTGTGCCACTTCACTAAACTTCCCCTCACCCTGATTCCATTGCAGGGCATTGCGGGGATATTGATGATAGTAACCAAAGGAGAGTTTGTACTGAAAAATGTCAAATGCTTCGGGCGGCTCTGAGGTTTTGAGAATGTCTTCCCGCCAGGGTTTCATGTCGAGCGTGAGAATTTCCGGCTGCCCGTCCTGATCCTGGTCCGCCAGATCGCTGCCCATGGAAAAACGACTGGTATGCCCGATTTTCTCCCGCAGACTCTCCCGAAAACTGCCATCACATTGATTCAGGTAGAGATAGTCATCTTCATGAAAATCATTGCAGACATAGATGTCAGGACAGCCATTTTGGTCAATGTCGCCTACCACGATATTGAGGCCATACCCCAGGCGACTCTGGATGATGCCACTTTCCCGGCTGACATCGGTAAAATATTGACCATCATTGCGCAGCAATTTGTCTCCTGCCAGCGGGTCGTAAATGGCCCGTTGATTGGTATCGCCGACCGTCCTGGCCGGATCGATGGAATGATTGAGCTGAAAAAGATCCAGATCGCCATCATTGTCATAATCAAAAAAGGCTCCCTGGGTGGAAAAGCCGGTCAGTGCCAAGCCATATCTCTCTGCTGATTCCTCAAATCGGGGCAGGCCATTTTCATCCACACCCTGATTCAGAAACAGCTCATTATGGCCTTCCAGCCCAAGGAATTCGCTGACATTGCTGACGTAAATATCCAGGCGGCCATCTCCATTCACATCGGCCATACTTACTCCCGTCGACCAATCAGCTTTCCCTCCTACCCCAGCAGTCTCGGTGATGTCTTTGAATTGTAGATTGCCCTGATTGAGATACAGTCGGTTGGACAGTTGGTTGGCGGTAAAAAAGAGATCAGGCAAACCGTCCTGATTCACATCTCCTACCGCGATGCCGCCACCATTGTAATAATAGAGATAGTTGAGGATGTTGAGGTCTTTGGTATCGGTCAGTTCGTTTACGAAATCGATTCCGGTACGGCTGGCAGCAAGACTGTTGAACAATGTCGGGGCAGTGGAGGATTCCGGGGCGGAATCACAATGGATCAACAGCAGGGGCCACCACCACCAGATTCGCATGCAGAGTCCTCTTCTCATTCTGGTGATTCGTGATCTAAAGGTAATTTTTTTTCCTGTTTTCACCGCAAAAGCGTCAAACTCCCCTGCTCTACCCGCACGCTCCCATCAGGAAAGACAATTTCCGCCGCCCAGGCATAAACACCTTCAGCTTGCGGCAGACCATTGGTGTAGCCATTCCAGCCGTGGGAGGCGTCGTTGATACGACCCTGCGCAGCATGAACCACTTTGCCCCAGCGGTTAAAAATCCGGAAGGAACGAATCTCCGCTGCCAATTGGCCCATCAGGAAAAATTCATCGTTGACGCCATCATCATTGGGGGAAAAAGCAGTGGCAGCGTAAAACATGGTTCCAGCATCCACAACTTCTACCAGCCATTCATCACTCCCCACACAGCCATTTTCATCCGTGACAGTGAGGGTGTACAGCGTATTTTTCAATGGTCGGGAAGCCGGATTGGGACATTGGGTACAACTCAGCGGGGTACTGTCTGATGCAGTCCATACAAAGGACGGATTGCTGGCGTTGGTGGTAAAAGTGGGAAATACCTCCGTGCCTGTACTGATTTCGATGTCTGGACCAAGATTGACATTGATAGGAAAGCTCTGCGCATCCACCTGAAAACTATCGATAAAGACGGCACAGGGGGTTTCGACTTCTACCTGATACAGTCCTCCTTCGGTGATGATGATGGCACTGTCGCGGGAACCATTGCTCCATTTGTAGGAAACATCACCATATGGGGCCATGAGGATGAGGGAATCGCCAAAACAGAGATGTTTTTCCTGCAAACCACGCACACTGGCATTGGCATCCACGATGGTGCGGGTTGGATCCAGGTCATTGCGGCGATTGGGATCATCTGACAACAAAACATCTCCCAGTCCACCATACAAACGCCCAAAGTCAGCCTGGCTTTCATATGGACCTGCTGCCAGCGGATCGATGTCAGCAACGATCACTATTGAATCCAACCCCAGGGTAAAATCGATCATGCTAAAGGAGAAAATGTTGCTACCGGGTCCGCTGTTGAGCGTACCGGAATACGGATTGCGCTCAATGCTTTTGATGGTAAACACCTCTGGCAGGGTATCATTGATTTCCAGGCCAAAAATTGCGGTTCCGGCGCGGTTGAGAAAGCGATACACGAATCGCACTTCTCCGCAAGGCAGAGCCCGCTGGGGACGGGAGATCTTCTCAAATTCAATGCTCAATCCACAGGAAGCCCCATCGGTCATCATCGCGCCCAGACCCGTATCCACTTCCTGGATGCTCCCATTGTTGCGATTGATCTCGACCAGGGTACGCTCAGAGCCTTCATTTTTCATCCTGGCCCAGCCAAAAAGGCGGCCATCCAGCGTATAAAACATGCTGGCAATGGTGTTGACATTGTCCAGCTTCTGGAAACCAAAATTGGTAATAAAACCGGTCTGCCAACTGATCACCACCATTTTTTTCTGCAAACGGTCAAAACCAAAACAGGAGCCATACTGCGGATCAAATACAATTGCATCGATCTGAAAGCCGTCGGAATTGACCACACTGACCCGCCCAACATTATAGTTACCATTGCTGAGGTTAATGAAAAAGATTTC
>JBCBZF010000961.1:0-2832 GCA_039815525.1 Bacteroidota bacterium
AGTTATATGAAGCACTCTGCTATTTTACAATTGCCGGGATCTTGTTTTTGCTATACAAGAAAGGCTGGGCGAGTCAATTCAAAGGCAAACTCACCGGTCTCTTCCTTGCCCTAACATTTACTGCTCGTTTTCTGATAGAATTTGTGAAGGAAAATCAGGAAGCATTTGAAGATGGACTGGCGCTCAATATGGGACAGATACTCAGTATTCCGCTTGTTTTATTTGGTTTGTACCTTCTTTTACGTCCCCAGAAAACTGAGTCCTGAGCACGCAGCTGATATTACTCTGAAGCATGCAGCAACTGGTCCAGTGTCAGAATCTGAATCTGACGAGAGATTGAATCTATCTCTACTCCATCCACAATAAGATAAATAGGTTCCTTTTGCTTAGTCAGATCATGTCTCCTCCCCCACTCTGTCTCTGACATCATCCTCGCCCCACCCCAGGTGGCTGCCATTTGCTTTTCATACCACTCATACTGCGATCCATATAGATAGATGATGGGATGGCCCTTTTGGTACAAGTTTGATATCGCATGATACACATCTTTCATGTCTCGCTCCGTCCGTTGCAAAGGGCTGTCGATCTCTTTCTGATTCCTGCTGATTCTTTGGACATTGTGAATTCCCCCTAACGATGTTAAAAATAAAAACAATAATAGAATCACGTATTTTTTCCATCTGTTTTGCCAGGGCATTCCCAAACTCATCGCTATCAGGAACTGAAAGAGGACCATTAAAACGAAGAAATAGCGGCTTTCCTCTACATACGTCCACCATCCTTCCCTCCCCCACTCTTCCGCCGGAATAACCGCCGAAAATAGAATAAGCAAACCTGCCATTAACACCGTTAGGAAAAATGTCAGAGAAATAAGGTTGTCGGGGATGTACTTCTTCTGCTTCCAGATACCTGATATCAGGGTAGCTGATACCCCCCATCCCACTACTTTCAACCAAGCCTCCCCTATTCCACTGAGGCTTGAAAGTTTGGGGAAATAGACAAAGAGGTAGGATTTCAAAAAAAAGTTATCAAATCGGAGTAACTGCTGGGGGAAAAAGCCGAACAGACGCTCTGTTGTGGGAAGGTTCTCATTGATCGCAAAGTAGCCTCCGGCTTCACTCTGGTATTGTTGTAGTGCAAAGAAGAGCACAAATAAACCTGTGCCAGCCAGCACTTGCTGCATACGGTGATTGCGATTTCGCCAAAACCATATTGCTGGTAGAAGTAATAATGGGTAGCAGGCATAGCGCAACATTACCGCTCCGGAAAACAGCAAAATAGCCGTCCATTTTCTATCCTTCAAGAGCATGAGGCTACCCCAGAGCACCAGAAGGCCTGACCATAAGTCAGTCGTTCCCAGAAATTGAAAGGGTGCAAATGATATGGCCCAGGGAAGGAAGAAATAAACTGGTGCCCACCTATTGCTATGGATATCAAGATGCAGCCACCAACGAGCCATCATCACAAACAGCAGTAAGATACCCAGTAAGTGAAGTCCTTCAGCAGCGATCATCCAATCGCCTGTCAGAAGGTAGATTGGTGCAAGTAACAGACTATATCCCACCGGCCAGCGGGACAATCTTTGATATGTGGTTTTCGAAAGATCATGCGGATCGACTGAAGCCACCGAGATGCCATGTCCAGCCACGAAATTAGCGGTAGCCTGAATCTGCAGATTACGATCAGAATTATCCCAGGAGAAAAAAAAATGGGAACGTGCCAGCTGCAAAAGCAAAGCACATCCCCAAATAATCAGCCACCAGCGGCTGTTCATACCGCCACCGATTCGGATTGCATCAGCTTGATAAATTCATCAAACAAATAATGGCTGTCGTGTGGTCCGGGAGAAGCCTCCGGGTGAAATTGGACCGAGAAGGCCTTCTTATTCCGGATACGAATGCCTTCTACCGTATTGTCGTTGAGGTTTACGTGTGTGATGACCACCTGTGGTGAGTTTTCCAGTTCATCACGATTCACGCAGAAACCGTGGTTCTGAGAGGTGATCTCACATTTACCCGTCAGTAGGTTTTTAACCGGGTGATTGGCGCCACGATGGCCATTATGCATTTTGTAGGTTTTTACACCGCAAGCCAGGGCCAGCACCTGATGACCAAGGCAAATGCCAAATAGCGGATGATCTTCAGTCAGGATCTTCTTTATGGTCTTCACTGCATAGGGCATCGCAGCAGGGTCGCCAGGCCCATTGGAAATGAAGAAACCATGTGGCTCGAAACTCGCCAATTCATCATAGGGCGTCTCTGCCGGAAACACTTTCAGATAGCATCCACGCATGGCCAGACAATCAAGGATGTTCTTTTTTACTCCAACATCCAGAACAGCAACCCGGAAAGATGCGTTGGGATTACCATGGAAGTAAGGCTGGACCGTACTCACTTTGGACGAAAGTTCCAGGCCGTCCATAGAAGGACATTTTTTCAGTTCTGCTTTCAGCTTCTTTACTGTTTCCAACTCAGTAGAGATGATGGCATTCATCGCACCTTTGTTGCGGATATGGCTGACCAGCATACGGGTATCAACATCGCTGATTCCAACGATGTTATTATGCTTGAGAAAGGAATCCAGCGATTCCACCGCCTCATTCCTGGAATACAGATTGGAAAAGTTCCGTACGACCAAGCCAGCAATTTTGGCAGAGTTACTTTCATACTCGGTCTCATGCACCCCATAATTACCTATGTGAGCATTGGTTTCGATTAGAACCTGGCCATAATAAGAAGGGTCTGTAAAAACTTCCTGGTAGCCTGTCATACTGGTATTGAAGCACAACTCTCCCGTAGTCGTGCCTTTCTTACCGATTGATGCGCCTTCAAA